>NZ_BMVN01000028.1:0-115318 GCF_014650735.1 Streptomyces canarius | reverse complement strand
ACGCCGACACGCACCGAGCGGCGCATCATCAAGGTCCGCCTGCTGCGCCGGTGGGGACCGGCCCGCATCGCCCACCTGCTGCGCCTGGTGCCCTCCACCGTGCACCGCGTGCTGACGCGCTACGGCCTGGCCCGCCTGACGCACCTGGACCGGGCCACGGGCCGTGTCATACGCCGCTACGAACGCGACCGCCCCGGCGAACTGGTCCACGTCGACATCAAGAAGCTGGGCAACATCCCCGATGGCGGCGGACACAAGGTCCACGGCAGGGCCCAGGGCGGCCGCAACAGCTCCGCACACCGCGACCCCGCCCGACCCCGCACCCGCCACGGCCGCCCCAACCTCGGCTACAGCTACCTGCACACCGCCGTCGACGACCACTCCCGCCTCGCCTACAGCGAGATCCACGCGGACGAGAAGAAGGAGACCGCCACCGGCTTCTGGGTCCGGGCCCACACCTTCTTCGCCCAGGCCGGGATCACCGTCGAGCGGGTGCTGACCGACAACGGCTCCTGCTACCGCTCACGCGACTGGCGCGATGCACTGGCAGCAGCCGGGATCACCCACAAGCGAACCCGGCCCTACCGGCCCCAGACCAACGGCAAGGTCGAACGCTTCAACCGCACCCTGCTGGAAGAGTGGGCCTACGCACGCCCCTACCGGTCAGAAACCGAACGCCGCGCAGCCTTCCCACAGTGGCTGCACACCTACAATCACCACCGCGGACACACCGCGCTCAAAGGCCAACCACCCGCCAGCCGCGTCCCCAACCTCACGGGTCAGTACAACTAGCGGGCCGGCCGCGCGGGCTGAGCCGACGGCCACCGCACACGGGGGGTGCGGCGGGTGGACCCGGTGCCGGGGAGTCCTGGGGGACTTCCCGGCACCGGGTTCGCGCTGTCCGGCCGCCCGGGGTTGTCCACAGCCCCCCGCACCGCCGCCCACGCCGTCGTACGCTGGACAGCCCCGGCCCGTCACACGAGTCGGGCCCTTCGTGTTGCCGACCCCCTGGACGGAAAGCCCCTCCATGAGCCTGCACGGTCTGCTCGACGCCGTAGTCAAGGACCCCGCCCTCGCGGAAGCGATCAGGGCGGCGGCGGACGGCAACCGCCCGCACGTCGACCTGGTCGGCCCCCCGGCCGCCCGCCCCTTCGCCATCGCCGCCCTGGCCCGTGAGGCCGGCCGTCCGGTGCTGGCGGTCACCGCGACCGGCCGGGAGGCCGAGGACCTCGCCGCCGCCCTGCGCTCCCTGCTGCCCGAACAGGGCGTCGTGGAGTACCCCTCCTGGGAGACCCTCCCGCACGAGCGGCTCAGCCCCCGCAGCGACACCGTCGGCCGCCGCCTCGCCGTCCTGCGCCGCCTCGCCCACCCCAGCCCCGACGACCCCGAGACCGGCCCGGTCTCCGTCGTCGTGGCCCCCGTGCGCTCCGTGCTCCAGCCGCAGGTCAAGGGCCTCGGCGACCTGGAACCGGTGGCCCTGAGGACCGGCCGGAGCGCCGACCTGAACGGCGTCGTCGAAGCCCTCGCCGCCGCCGCGTACGCGCGCGTGGAGCTGGTCGAGAAGCGCGGCGAGTTCGCCGTGCGCGGCGGCATCCTGGACGTCTTCCCGCCCACCGAGGAACACCCCCTGCGCATCGAGTTCTGGGGCGACGACGTCGAGGAGATCCGCTACTTCAAGGTCGCCGACCAGCGCTCCCTCGAAGTCGCCGAGCACGGCCTGTGGGCGCCCCCGTGCCGCGAGCTGCTGCTCACCGACGACGTCCGCGCACGCGCGCGTGCCCTCGCCGAGGAACACCCGGAGCTCGGCGAACTCCTGAACAAGATCGCCGAGGGCATCGCGGTCGAGGGCATGGAGTCCCTGGCCCCGGTCCTGGTGGACGACATGGAGCTGCTGCTCGACGTCCTGCCCAAGGGCGCCATGGCCGTCGTCTGCGACCCGGAGCGGGTCCGCACCCGCGCCGCCGACCTCGTCGCCACCAGCCAGGAGTTCCTCCAGGCGTCCTGGGCGGCCACCGCCGGCGGCGGCGAGGCCCCGATCGACGTCGGCGCGGCCTCCCTGTGGTCCATCGCCGACGTCCGCGACCGCGCGCGCGAACTGGACATGATGTGGTGGTCGGTGTCCCCGTTCGCGGCCGACCTGGAGCTGGACGCGGACACCCTCAAGCTCGGCATGCACGCCCCCGAGACCTACCGCGGCGACACCGCGCGGGCCCTCGCCGACACCAAGGGCTGGCTCGCCGACGGCTGGCGCGCGGTGTTCGTCACCGAGGGCCACGGCCCGGCCGCGCGCACGGTGGAGGTCCTCGGCGGCGAGGGCATCGCCGCCCGCCTCGACAACGACCTCGGCGAGCTCAGCCCCTCCGTGGTGCACGTCTCCTGCGGCTCGATCGAGTACGGCTTCGTGGACCCGGCACTCGAGCTCGCGGTGCTCACCGAGACCGACCTGTCCGGGCAGCGCACCGCCACCCGCGACGGCGCCCGGATGCCGGCCCGCCGCCGCAAGACCATCGACCCGCTCACCCTGGAGCCGGGCGACTACATCGTCCACGAGCAGCACGGCGTGGGCCGCTACATCGAGATGGTGCAGCGCACCGTCCAGGGCGCCACCCGCGAGTACCTGGTCGTGGAGTACGCGCCCGCCAAGCGCGGCCAGCCCGGCGACCGGCTGTACATCCCGACCGACCAGCTGGAGCAGATCACCAAGTACGTCGGCGGCGAGGCACCCACCCTGCACCGCCTGGGCGGCGCCGACTGGACGAAGACCAAGGCGCGCGCGAAGAAGGCCGTCAAGGAGATCGCCGCCGACCTGATCAAGCTCTACAGCGCCCGCATGGCCGCCCCCGGCCACGCCTTCGGCGCGGACTCCCCCTGGCAGCGGGAGCTGGAGGACGCCTTCCCCTACGCGGAGACCCCCGACCAGCTCACCACCATCGCCGAGGTCAAGGAGGACATGGAGAAGTCGGTCCCCATGGACCGCCTGATCTGCGGCGACGTCGGCTACGGCAAGACCGAGATCGCGGTCCGAGCCGCCTTCAAGGCCGTACAGGACGGCAAGCAGGTCGCCGTCCTCGTCCCCACGACCCTGCTGGTGCAGCAGCACTTCGGCACGTTCTCCGAGCGGTACGGACAGTTCCCGGTGAACGTGCGGGCACTGTCCCGCTTCCAGACCGACACCGAGGCCAAGGCCGTCCTGGAAGGACTGAAGGACGGCTCGGTGGACGTCGTCATCGGCACCCACCGCCTGTTCTCCTCGGAGACCAGGTTCAAGGACCTGGGCCTGGTCATCGTCGACGAGGAGCAGCGCTTCGGCGTCGAGCACAAGGAGCAGCTGAAGAAGCTCCGCGCCAACGTCGACGTGCTGACCATGTCCGCCACCCCGATCCCGCGCACCCTGGAGATGGCGGTCACCGGCATCCGCGAGATGTCCACGATCACCACACCCCCGGAGGAGCGCCACCCGGTGCTCACCTTCGTCGGGCCCTACGAGCAGAAGCAGATCGGCGCCGCCATCCGGCGCGAACTGCTGCGCGAGGGCCAGGTCTTCTACATCCACAACCGCGTCGAGTCCATCGACCGCGCGGCGGCCAGACTCCGCGACATCGTCCCCGAGGCACGCATCGCCACGGCCCACGGCCAGATGTCGGAGTCCGCGCTGGAGCAGGTGGTCGTCGACTTCTGGGAGAAGAAGTTCGACGTCCTGGTCTCGACCACGATCGTCGAGTCCGGCATCGACATCTCCAACGCCAACACCCTCATCGTGGAGCGCGGCGACACCTTCGGACTGTCCCAGCTGCACCAGCTGCGCGGCCGGGTCGGCCGGGGCCGCGAGCGCGGCTACGCGTACTTCCTGTACCCGCCGGAGAAGCCGCTGACGGAGACCGCGCACGAGCGCCTGGCGACGATCGCCCAGCACACCGAGATGGGCGCGGGCATGTACGTGGCGATGAAGGACCTGGAGATCCGCGGCGCCGGCAACCTGCTCGGCGGCGAGCAGTCCGGGCACATCGCGGGCGTCGGCTTCGACCTGTACGTCCGCATGGTCGGCGAGGCCGTCGCGGACTACCGGCGGCAGCTGGAGACCGGCGGGACCGAGGAGGAGCCGCCGCTGGAGGTCAAGATCGAGCTGCCGGTCGACGCGCACGTCCCGCACGACTACGCGCCCGGCGAGCGCCTGCGCCTCCAGGCGTACCGCTCGATCGCCTCGGCCAACTCCGAGGAGGACATCAAGGCCGTCCGCGAGGAACTCACCGACCGCTACGGCAAGCTGCCCGAGCCGGTGGAGAACCTGCTGCTGGTCGCCGGGCTGCGGATGCTCGCGCGCGCGTGCGGCGTCGGCGAGATCGTCCTCCAGGGCACCAACATCCGCTTCGCGCCGGTGGAACTGCGCGAGTCGCAGGAGCTGCGGCTCAAGCGGCTCTACCCGGGCACGGTCATCAAGTCCGCCGCGCACCAGGTGCTGGTCCCGCGCCCGAAGACCGCGAAGGTGGGCGGCAAACCGCTGGTCGGCCGCGAACTGCTGGCCTGGGTCGGCGAGTTCCTCACCTCCATCCTGGGGTGACGGCCGGTGTACGGGGGCGGGGGCGCGCGTGCGGATCGGTGAGCTGGCCGAGGCGACCGGTACGACACCGCGCGCCCTGCGCCACTACGAGCAGCAGGGCCTGATCACCTCCGCGCGCACCGCCAACGGCTACCGCGCGTACGACACCGGTACGGCCGTCCGGGTCCGCAACATCCGCCGGCTTCTGGAGGCGGGCCTCACCCTGGACGACGTACGGGCGTTCCTGCCCTGCCTGGACGGCGACGTCACCGCCGGTCCGGCCTCCGCCAGGGCACTGGAGGTCGCCCGGGACCGGCTGGCCGTACTCGACGCGCGCATCTCCGCCCAGACGGCGGTCCGGGAACGACTGGCGGCGGCGTTGCGGGAGGCGGGCGACGCGGTGCCCTGAGCGGACCGGTCCGGGCGGCCACACGTACCGGTTCAGGCGACCACCGCGCCGCCGTCCACCGGCAGCACCACGCCCGTCACGAACGACGCCCCGGGGGAGGCGAGCCGGGTGATGGCCCAGGCGACCTCCTCGGGGCGGCCGATCCGGCCGAGCGGGGTGTGGTCGAGCTGCCACCTGCGCAGGGCGGTGCGCTGCTCGGGGGTGAAGCCGGCGTGGTCGGCGACCGGGGTCTCGATCGCGCCCGGCGCCACGGCGACCACCCGGACGCCGTGCGGCGCCAGTTCCACCGCCCAGCTGCGGGTCAGCGTCTCCAGGGCCGCCTTGCCCGCCGCGTACAGGGAGTTGCCGGGCCAGGCGCGCTGGCCCACCGAGGTGGTCACGTTCACCACGACACCCCGGCTGTCGGTCAGCGCGGGCAGCGCCGCCTGGGTGAGCAGCACGGGCGCGAGGAGATTGGTCTCCAGCAGCGGTCGTACCGACGCGCGCGTGTAGCCGCGCAGGGAGTCGGCGGTGACGACGGCCGCGTTGTTGACGAGCACGTCGATCCGGCCGTACCGCTCCAGCGTGGCCCGTACGACGGTCCCCGGCCCGTCCTCGGCGGTCAGGTCGGCGGACAGGGGCGTGATCCCGGGGTGCCCCTCGGCGGTCTCGGCCAGGGGCGCGGCCCGGCGGCCCACGGCGACGACCCGGGCGCCCTCGGCGGCGAACGCGCGCGCCGTGGCGCGGCCGATGCCGGTGCCGGCGCCGGTCACGAGGACGGTACGGGGGCCTTGGGGACGGCTGCTCTCGGTCATGCGAGGATCGTCGGACCCTGCCGCCAGTGACAAGGTCAAGCCCGGCCGGGGGGCGCGCGTGGACGGCAACGGCCCGTCATCTTCTCCGACTTGCGCCCGGTTTGCTTCCTGATGGCCCCTTTGCGCGCGCATCTGATGGGCCGTGGAGGGAAGTTACGGTGGTGAGCGGAACGATCCGCCCGCACCTGCGGGGCGGGCCAGGGTGAGCGAGGGAGACGCACTGTGACGCGTCCGAAGGGCGGAGCGGCCATCGCCGTGGCGGTGCTGGTCGCCGTGACCGGCTGCACGGCCGAGCAGACCGAGGGGGCCTCCGGGCCCGCGAAAGGCGGGGGCGGGGGTGCGGCCCTGGCCGCCGCCGACTCGCTGACCGTCAAGGGGCGCGCGCCGAAGACCGGTTACTCCCGGGAGCGGTTCGGCACCGCCTGGGCGGACACCGACTCCAACTCCTGCGACACCCGCGACGACATCCTCAAACGCGACCTGAAGCAGGTGCGGTTCACCGGCGGCAGGTGCAAGGTCTCCTACGGCCTGCTGGACCCCGACCCCTACTCCGGCAAGGACATCACCTACCGGCGCGGTCGCAGCCAGGTCGACATCGACCACATCGTCGCCCTCTCCGACGCCTGGCAGAAGGGCGCCAAGTACTGGGACCCCAGCAAGCGCATAGCGCTGGCCAACGACCCCCTGAACCTCCTCGCGGTCGACGCGAGCACCAACCGCGGCAAGGGCGACGGCGACGCGGCCACCTGGCTGCCGCCCGACAAGGCCTACCGGTGCGCCTATGTCGCCGCCCAGGTCGCCGTCAAGAAGAAGTACGGGCTGTGGGTCACCGGCGCCGAGCGGACCGCCATGAAGAAGGTCCTCGCCGGCTGCCCGGACCAGAAGCTCCCCACCGGCGGCAACCCCACCAAGGCGCCCGAGCGGTTCCGGGCCCGGTGACCCGTACGGGCGCCGGCCGCGTCGTCGTCCCGACCGCCCGCCGAACCGCTGTCCCGCCCGGGGAGGCACCGCCTACCGTGACCGTCATGGACATCAAGGTGAGCAGCCTCGCCGAGCGGCCCGACCGGCTCCCGGCGGTGCTCGGCATGACCGACACCTGGCCCGAGTTCGTCACCCACGACCTCGTGGGCAACGCCCACTACGGCCGCATCCCCACCGAACTGCCGGAGTACACCCTGTTCGCCGAGGACGCGGACGGCCGGGTCGTCGCCCACGCCTACAGCGTGCCGTTCGCCCTCGGACTCGACGGCCGGCGCACCCTGCCGGCCCGGGGCTGGGACCAGGTCCTGGTGTGGGCCTTCGCCGACCTGCGCCACGGCACCCGCCCGGACACCGTCAGCGCCATCGCGGTCACCATCGCCCCGCACGCCCAGGGCCGGGGCCTGTCGTCCGTCATGCTCTCGGCGATGCGCGACAACGCCCGTGCCCGCGGCTTCCGCGAGGTCGTCGCCCCCGTCCGCCCCAACGCCAAGCACCGCGAGCCGCACACCCCGCTCGCCGAGTACGCCCACCGGGTCCGCCCCGACGGGCTGCCCGAGGACCCCTGGCTGCGCGTGCACGCCCGGGCCGGCGCCACCATCGACTCCATCGCCCCGGCCTCCATGACCGTCACCGGCTCGCTGGAGGAGTGGCGCCGCTGGACCGGGCTGCCCTTCGACACGGCGGGCGACGTCGAGGTGCCCGGCGCGCTGGTCCCGGTCCGCTGCGAACCGGAGCACGGCTACGCCGTCTACACCGAGCCCAACGTGTGGATGCGGCACCCGCTGTGACCCCGCGCCAGACACCTCCCGGCACCGGCTGTTCCCGCGCGTCGGCTGTTACAGCGCGTCCAGGTCGATGATCTCGCCCGCGGGCTTGCGCGCGGGCACCGGCTTGCCGTAGTCGACGAACGACAGGTGCTCCGGCTGCTTCCCGCCGGACACGCTGTCGACCCGCAGCAGGTACGGCTTGCCCTCGGTCGCCACGTACGCCGTGTAGCGCTCCTTGCCGTCCTTCTCGTGCAGGGTGATCGCGGGCGTGCCGTCGACCCGCGTGGTCCTGCCGCGGGTGGTGCCCGCCGTGCCGCCGTCGCTCAGGTCGCCGAGGACCGAGTCCAGGTCGCAGAAGCTCGCGATGTCCTTGGCGTCCTGGCCCTTCACGGCCATCTTGGTCCACTTCCCGGCCAGCATGTCCACGGCCGCCTGCGTGTCCTCCTTGGACTCGCCCTTGCTCTGGGCGCGCAGGAACGCCTCGTCGTACTTCATGTAGACGGTGCTGCCCGTCTTGATCAGATCGGCCTTGCCCTCGCCGCCCATGCTCATCGTGCCGGCGCACTCGCCGGCGTGGTTGATCGCCATGTCGAGGTCGATGACGCCCTTGCTCTCGTCGTCGGTGACCCGGCCCTTGAGCCGTACGGAGGTGGCGTCGGTGGTGGCCTTCAGCGCGCGCTCGGCGATCTGGCCGCCGCTCAGCCCGGCGAACGGGCCCTTCGGCTTGCTGTCCGCCGAGTCCTGCCCCGGCTGGCAGCCGGTGGTGAGTCCCGCCGTGGCCGCGGCGGCGAGACAGAGGGCGGCGAGTGCGGTACGACGCATGACGGTTCCTTGCTGAGAGGAGTGGGTGGTGAGCGGGGAGCCGCGGGGGCTCCGTGGAGTGCGGTGGTGCGGGACCGGCGCGGGTGTCGTAGCCCGCGCCGGGGTGAGCGGACGGGTCAGGCCTTCTTCCAGGTGCCGCAGTCGTTCGTCTTGAAGTAGGCGTCCGACGGGCTGATGGTGACGACGGCCGTACCGGTGACGTTGTTGTTGGCGATGATCGAGTCCAGCCCGTGGCCGGCGCCCTTCGTACGCTCCCAGTAGCAGGAGTCGTCGGCGTTGCCGGTCGACCTGTAGGTACCCGGCGCGATGTCCGTACCGACCTTGAACATGCCCCCGTCGCCGTCCATCGAGGAGGCGGGCGTGCCCTTCGCCTTCGGGTCCACGGCCTCCCAGTCCGCGCAACCGCTGGACTTGAACAGCTTGTCGGTGGACTTGACGGTCACGTAACTCGTGCCGCTGACATTGTCGTTGGCCAGCAGGGAGTCGAGTTCGCCGGAGGCGTCCTTGGCGCGCTCCCAGTAGCACATGCCGTCGTCGTTGCCGGTCGTGCGGTACGTCCCCGGCTTCACGTCGGTACCGACCCGGTACTCGCCGTCGCCCCCGAAGGCGGCCTTCTTCTCCTCGGACTTCGCGTCGGACTTCCCGGCACCCCCCGAGTCCTTCGCGCCGCCGGACTTGTGCTCGGCCGACGCCGAGGACCCCTTGTCGCCACCGCCGGAACCGCCGTCCTTGCCGTCGCTGCCGGCGTTGGCGGACACGGCACCGATGACGACGATCCCCACGACGGCACCGAGCGCGACCTTGGCCTTCATACCCATGGCGAAGCCCTCCCCACATACTGCGGCCTCCCCCTCCGGCGACCGCTTGTTCGCTGGGTCAATAACAGCAGAGCTTGTGAACCGAGTCAACACGGTTCACGCGATGATGGGAGTACACGCCGTGAACTCCCAGATCTTGTGTACGCCGGTATGCTCGGTGCTCACATGGGACGAGGGGAGCGGGGCCGGTGCACGACAACGCGACAGAGGTGACCGCGGCCGGTATCGCGCGGCTGGCCGGGGTGGGCCGGGCCGCCGTCAGCAACTGGCGCCGGCGGCACGCCGACTTCCCGAAGCCGGTGGGCGGCACCGAGACCAGCCCGTCCTTCGCGCTCGCCGAGGTCGAGGCGTGGCTGCGCAAGCAGGGGAAACTCGCCGAGGTGCCGCTGCGCGAACGCGTCTGGCAGCAACTCGCCGGGCACCCGGAAGGACCGCTGCCGGCCCTGGTGCACACCGGCTGTGTGCTGCTGCTGATCCATGAGCGGCCCACCGTCTGGCTCGACGCGAGCGCGGGCTCCGACGCCCGGCTGGCCGCGATCCTGTCCGGGGCGCTGGACCAGGTGCTGATCCCGCGGCTCGGCGGACCGGCCGGACCGGCCGGGCGGGCGGGGCGTGGGGCGCGGGGGGCTGGTGGGGAGCCGGGGCCTGGGGGCGCTGGTGCGAAAGGGGCCGACGCTGGCGGTGTGAACGCCGGTGACGGCGCGGGGGATGTGAACACCGGTGGCGACGCCGAGGGCGTGAACGAGGCTGCCCACGCCGGAGCTGTGAACGCGGGGGCTCTGACTGAGGGTGTGAACCCGGGTGCTCGGGCCGGCCGTGTGAACCCCGCCCTCACGAGTCCCGCCGTGAACACCTCACCGACGCCCTCGCCTGTGAACTCCCCGCCAACCGTTCACACGGCGCAGCCCGTTCACGCTGCCCCAGCCACCTCCACCCCCCAAACCACCCCCACTCCTCAAGCCACCCCGGCCCTCCGTACCCCCACCGGCCCCCAACTCCTCCTCTCCGCCCCCCTCCTGCGCGGTGCCGCCGAGCTGGCCGCCGAGATGGGGGCGCGGCAGGCGTTCGAGTTCCTGCTGGGCCGGCACCTGGACGCCAACCCCCGCCAGTACACGCTCACCCCGGCCGAACTCGCCGGTCTCATGGCCGACCTCGCCGGCCCGGCCCGCACCGTCCTCGACCCGGCCTGCGGCACCGGCGCCCTGCTGCGCGCCGTGGCCACCCGGCCCGACCAGGAGCTGTACGCCCAGGACAGCGCCCCCGAACTCGCCGCGATCAGCGCGCTGCGGCTCGCGCTGCACAGCCGGGCCACCGTGCGCGCCGCCGCCGGCGACACCCTGCGCGCCGACGCGTACCCCGGGCTGCGCGCCGACGTGGTCCTGTGCCATCCGCCGTTCAACGAGCGCAACTGGGGCCACGACGAACTCGCCTACGACTCCCGCTGGGAGTACGGCTTCCCGGCCCGCACCGAGTCCGAACTGGCCTGGGTGCAGCACGCGCTGGCCCGGCTGACCGACGGCGGCACCGCCGTACTGCTCATGCCGCCGGCCGCCGCCTCCCGCCGTTCCGGGCGCCGGATCCGCGCCGATCTGCTGCGCCGGGGCGCGCTGCGGGCCGTGGTCGCGCTGCCGGTCGGGGCAGCACCGCCGTACAACATCCCGTTGCACCTGTGGGTGCTGCGCCGGCCCGACCGGGCGCCGGCGACCCCCGAGGTGCTGCTCGTGGACACCGGAAGGTTCGCCGGGGAGGGGCGGGGCGGGCCGGACTGGGAGGCGGTACGGGAGGCCGTGACGGACGCCTGGGGCGCCTTCACGCGCGCGGGGCACCTCGCGGAGCGGCCGGGGCTCGCCCGTTCCGTGCCGGTCATCGACCTCCTGGACGACGACGTCGACCTGGCTCCCGCCCGCCATCTGCCGCCGGCCGCGGTGGCCGACGGCGCGGAGCAGCTCACGCGGGTGCGCGAGCGCCTGGGCGCGACCCTGCGCCTGACCGCCGACCTCACCCCGCCCCCGGCCGACCCGTCGCCGGCCGCGCGCTGGCCGCTCACCACGATCGGCGAACTCGCGCGCGGGGGCGCGCTGGTGATGCGCACCGGCGGGAACGGCGGTCACGCGCGCGTGCCGGTGCTCACCGACCATGACGTCCTCGCCGGAACGGCGCCTTCGGGCACGCTTCCGGAGAGCGAGGAGGAGGCCGTACTGACCGAGCCGGGCGATGTCGTCGTACCGGTGCTCGGCGGGGGATCGGTGGCGCGCGTGATCGACGAGGCGACCGGGGGCGCGGTCCTGGGGCGCAACCTCGTGCTGCTGCGCCCGGACCGGACGGCGCTCGACCCGTGGTTCCTCGCCGGGTTCCTGCGGGGCACGGCCAACAACCGGCAGGCCAGCAGCTACGCCTCCACGGCGACCCGGCTGGACGTGCGCCGGCTCCAGTTGCCCCGGCTCCCGCTGGAGGAACAGCGGCGCTACGGCGACCGGTTCCGCGCGCTGGACGAGTTCGAGCGGGCGCTCCGGCACGCGAGCCGGCTCGGGGGACAGCTCGTGCGCGGCATGTACGACGGACTGACGGACGGCACGGTCGCACCCGACTGAACCCGCCCGACCGAACCCGTCCGGCCGCACCGCGTGAAGCGTCCGAACCACGTGAAGCGACCGAACCACGCGAAGTGATCAGTGCGACAACGGTTCGGTACAACCCGGGACCCGTTGTCCTTGTCGGCCTATACGCTCGGACTCCGACCGGGACACCGTCCCGTCGGCGTCCGCCCCCATCGGTCCCACTCGGTCCAGGAGCAGTCATGTACGGCCACGGCACGGCGCCGCCTCCCCGCAGCGCGGGAAAGGTCATCTCCCTGCGCGTGATGTTCGCGGCGGCCGGGGCGCTCACCTGTGGACTGCTGTCGTGCCTGCCGTTGTTCCGGGTGGCCTTCGTGCGGGGCCGCTGGTTCGACTGGCTGACCGCCTGGCTGAGCCTGCCGCTGTCCCTCACCGGGTTCGTGATGGTCGGCGAACTGCCGGAGAAGGACTGGCGCAGTGATGTCGCCCTGGGCCTGCTCATGCTCCTCGGCGTGGCGTCCGCGGTGTACTACCTGGTCGTGGACATCCGGCTGCACCAGCCGCAGCGGTTCGCCGGGTTCGTCCCCGCGCACGCCACCACCCACGCCCCGCCCGGCACCGGACCCTACGGCTTCGGGCACGGGACGCCGCCGTACCCGGCGCCCGTGCCGGCCCCGCAGCACCCCGTGCCGCCCGCGCACCCCACGCCGGTACCCCAGCCGCACCACCGGATACCCGGGCCGCCGCACACCGGGGCGGTGCCCCCGGCCGCCGTGCCGCGGACCGAGCCGCCCCAGCGCCCCGCGCCCGCCCGCATCGACCAGGTACGCGCCGAACTGGACGAACTCAGCGACTATCTGCGCCGGCACGACGGCCACGGGGGCCACGGCGAGGGCGGACGGTGACCGTGACGACAGGACGCATGGTCGCCGGCCGTTATGAACTGTCCACGCTCATCGGGCAGGGCGGCATGGGCCAGGTCTGGACGGCCTACGACCGCCGGCTCGACCGGCGCGTGGCGGTGAAGCTGCTGCGCCCGGACAAGGTGGCGGGCCAGGAGGCGGACGAGCTGCGCCGCCGGTTCGTGCGCGAGTGCCGGGTGACCGCGCAGGTGGACCATCCCGGTCTGGTGACGGTGCACGACGCGGGCAGCGAGGGCGAGGAGCTGTTCCTCGTCATGCAGTACGTCGACGGCGCCGACCTCTCCGACCACTTCGCCGAGCACGACCCGTACCCGTGGCAGTGGACGGTCGCGGTGGCCGCGCAACTGTGCGCCGTGCTGAGCGCCGTGCACGCCGTGCCGATCGTGCACCGCGACCTCAAGCCGCGCAACGTGATGGTGAAGCAGGACGGCACGGTCACCGTCCTCGACCTGGGCGTGGCCTCGGTGATGGACACCGACACCACCCGCCTCACGCACACCGGTTCCCCGATCGGCTCGCCCGCCTACATGGCGCCGGAGCAGGCGATGGGCGGCGCGGTCGGCCCGTACACCGACCTGTACGCGCTCGGTGTGCTGATGCACGAACTGCTCAGCGGCGAGGTGCCGTTCGCCGGTTCCACGGCCCTGGGCGTGCTGCACCGGCACCTGTACGAGCCGCCGCTGCCCGTGCGCCGGATCCGCCCCGAGGTCCCCGAGGCGCTCGAAACCCTGGTGCTGCGGCTGCTCGCCAAGGACCCGCAGCACCGGCCGGCGTCCGCGCAGGAGGTGTACGAGGACCTGGCGCTGCTCCTGCCCGCGCGCGGGACGCCCACGGGCGCGCCCCTGGACCCCACGCGTCCCTTCCTGCGCCCGCACGCCCCCTGGCCGGACCGCGCGCGGACCCCCGCGCCGCAGCCCGCACCGGTCGCACCGGCGCCGCCGGTGGCCGAGAAGCCCGATGTCGCCGCCGCCGTGGACGAGGTCAAGCGTCTGCTGGGCGAGGGCCGCATCACGCAGGCCGTCGACATCCTGGGCGCGATCCTGCCGGCCGCCGCCGAGCAGCACGGCGAGCTCTCCCCGGTCGTACGCACCCTGCGCAAGCAGTACGCGGCCACGCTCATGGACGACGGCCAGTACCGGCGCGCGCTGCCCGAACTGCGCCGGCTCGCCGACGAACGCGCCGCCGAGGCCGGCCAGGCCGACCCGCAGTCGCTGCGCTACCGCTACGAGGCGGCGCAGTGCCTGGAGCAACTGGGCGAACCGGCGGCGGCGCTCGCCGAGTACCGGGCGCTGCTGCCGTACTACGAGAACCAGTACGTCTCCGGGGACCCGCAGCTCGCCCACGAGGTGCGCCGCCGCATCGGCCACCTGCTGCTCGCCCTCGGCGACCGGCCGGCCGCCCACGACACGCTCGCGCGGCTCGTGCTGGACGTCGAGCGGCTGCACGGACCGGGCCATCCGCTGGCCGTGGAGATCCGCCGCACCCTCCAGTGGCTGGGACAGGTACGCGGGTAGCCGCGCGGAGATTTTGCCGGGTCCTGGGAGGATCTTCCGCGCTCACGGGGTTTCTGTTTCCCGGTGGCAGACCCGGCGCTCGATACGTTTCGCTTCGTTTTCGCCAGGCACGCACGCGCGGGAAGCGCCGTGCGACGAGCAGGGGTGGGGTTCATGGCCGGTCACCGGCAGTCGAAGAAGCGCAGGTACCTCATCTGGGCGGTGGCCGGCGCGGCCGTCGTCGCCGGGGCCGGGATCGCCGCGCAGACCTCCATGGCCGCCACCACCTGGCCGGCCCAGAAGACCTTCACCGGCCGCGCGTTCGACACCTGCACCGCGCCCTCGCTGTCGGCCATGAGGGCCTGGCACACCGGCTTCTACGGCGCCGCCGCCGTCTACGTGGGCGGCAAGAACCGCGGCTGCGCCCAGCCCAACCTCACCGCCTCCTGGGTGAAGTCGGTCAACTCCCTCGGCTGGAAGCTCATCCCGATCTACGTCGGCGCCCAGCCGCCCTGCCAGAGCGGCTCCAGCCCCGAGAAGCTGACCGCCACCACGGCCGCCTCCCTCGGCGCCACCGACGCGGCGGACGCCGTCGCCAAGGCCTCCGCGCTCGGCATGAAGGCCGGCAGCCCCGTCTACCTGGACATGGAGCCGTACGACACCGCCGACAAGGCGTGCAACACCGCCGTGCTGACGTACGTGCGCTCCTTCACGAAGACGCTGCGCGCCAAGACCTACCGCGGCGGCTACTACGGCTTCAGCAGCTCCAGCGCCAAGGCCGTCGCCACCGCGTCCGACAAGACGGACCTGCCGGGCAACCTCTGGTACGCGCTGTGGGACAAGCAGAACACGACGACCGCGGACTGGCCGTGGGGCGCGACCCAGTACACGAACCACAGCCGCGGCCACCAGTACATGGTGAACAGCAAGGAGGCGCACGGCGGCGTCACGCTGACCGTCGACCGGGACGCCTGGGACGCGCCGGTGGCCATCGTCGGCTGACCCGGCCGGCCCGGCGGCCCCTCGGGGAGCGGCGCGGCGGTGCCCGAAGCGCGCGCGAATCGTTGGTCGAATGGGTTGGCCCCAGCCTGCCCACTGCCTACCATCGATCACCGCAAGACTTTGTGCACCGCCGCACAATCTCCCTGGGAGGTCCCCTTGCACCGCCGCCGCACCGCGCTCGTCCTCACCGCCGCGATCGCCGCCGCGGCACCCCTGCTGACCGCCTGCGGAAGCGACGCGCACCCGGGCGCCGCGGCCGTCGTCGGCGGGCAGCGGATCACCGTCGCCCAGCTGGAGAGCCGGGTCGACGAGGTCCGCCGGGCACAGCGGGCCGCGGTGCCGGACGAGACGCAGTACCAGCAGGTCGTCTCCTCCACCAGCACCCTCACCCGCGACACCCTGCACAGCATGGTGCTCGACCGGGTGCTGCACCGCGCCGCGAAGGACGCGGGCATCACCGTCACCCGCAAGGAGATCCAGCAGATGCGCAGCGAGCTGGAGCGGCAGGCCGGCGGTGGCAAGGGCCTGGAGACGGCCTGGTTGCAGAAGTACGGCATCGCCCCGGCCCGCCTCGACGACAACCTGCGGCTGCAACTGGAGGCGCAGAAGCTGGCCGCGCGGCTCGGTACCGACACGAGCCGGCCCGCCTTCTGGAAGGCCCTGTCCACGGCCTCGGAGGAACTCCACGTGGACCTCAACCCGCGCTACGGCTCCTGGGACGTGCAGAAGAGCAGCCGCGTGGACGCCGGGACGCCGTGGGTACGGGAGGTCACGACGGCGGGCGGGGAGCCGGTGACGGCGTAGACGGGCCACGGACCGGCGCGGCGGAGCGTCCAGTCGTACGATCACACGGTCCCATCGGGCCTGTGGACAACCCGATCCGCTCCCTCGCCCCGTGGGTTACGTTCGGATCGTGAACGAAACCAGCCCCGAAGCCCGTGGGGAAGCCGCCCCCGGCCGCATCGTCCTGCTCACCACCAGCCACCGCGTCGCCCCCGGTCTGCTGTCCTGGCCCGCCTGGCAGGCCCTGCGCGCCGCCGACGCCGTGCTGTGCGCGGACGGCGCCCATCCGCAGCTGCCGTATCTGCGCGAGGCCGGGATAGCGGTGGCGGAGACGTCCCCCACCGCCCAGGAGCTGGTCGACGCCTGTGCCGGCGGCCGGACGGTGGTGGTCGTGGCCACCGGCGAGGGAGAGCCCGCCCTCACCGACGGCCTCGCCCGGCTGGCCGGCTCCGGCCGGGTCGCCATGCCGGAGCTGGAGCTGCTCCCCGCCTCCTACGACCTGCCCGGTGCCCGCCTGCTGGACCTCGTGCAGGTCATGGACCGCATCCGCGCCGAGTGCCCGTGGTCCTCCCGGCAGACCCACGAGGGCCTGGCGAAGTACGGCATCGAGGAGGCGTACGAACTGGTCGAGGCGATCGAGGCCGGCGACCGCGCGGAGCTGCGCGAAGAGCTGGGCGACGTCCTCCTCCAGGTCGTCTTCCACTCCCGCATCGCCGAGGAGGACCCGGACGCGCCGTTCTCCGTCGACGACGTCGCCGGCGGCATCGTCGCCAAACTCATCCACCGGCACCCGCACGTCTTCGGCGACGAGGAGGCCGAGACCCCGGAGGACGTCAAGGAGCACTGGCTGCGCACCAAGGCCGAGGAGAAGCGGCGCACCTCGGTCACGGACGGCGTCCCGCTCGGCCAGCCCGGCCTGGCCCTCGCCGCCAAGCTCGCCTCCCGCACCCGCACGGCGGGCCTGGACGTCCCGCTGCCGCAGGGGGACGGCATCGGCTACGAACTGCTGGCGCTGGCGGTCCGCGCCGAGGCGGCGGGCACCGACCCGGAGGCGGCCCTGCGGGCGGCGGGCCGCGCGTACCGGGACGCGATACGGGCCGCCGAGGGCCTGCCCGCCCAGCCCCACCGCGCCGCCGCCGCCCTGCCCCCACCCCGACCGACGCTCCCCGGCGAGCCGGATACGGTCGAGGAGTGACCGACCAGCCCCACCCCGCCCAGCCGTCCTCCCACCGGGACCAGCCGGCCCCCGCCCTCTTCACCTGGGAGTTCGCCACCGACCCCTACCCCGCCTACGCCTGGCTGCGCGAGCACGCCCCCGTGCACCGGACGCGGTTGCCGAGCGGGGTGGAGGCATGGCTGGTCACCCGGTACGCCGATGCCCGGCAGGCCCTGGCCGACCAGCGGCTCAGCAAGAACCCGGCGCATCACGACGAGCCCGCGCACGCCAAGGGCAAGACCGGTATCCCCGGCGAGCGCAAGGCCGAGCTGATGACGCATCTGCTGAACATCGACCCGCCGGACCACACCCGGCTGCGCCGGCTGGTCAGCAAGGCCTTCACTCCCCGCCGGGTCGCCGAGTTCGCGCCCCGGGTGCAGGAGCTGACCGATCACCTCATCGACCGGTTCGCGCGGCGCGGATCCGCCGACCTCATCCACGAGTTCGCCTTCCCGCTGCCCATCTACGCCATCTGCGACCTGCTCGGCGTCCCGCGCGAGGACCAGGACGACTTCCGGGACTGGGCGGGCATGATGATCCGGCACGGCGGGGGCCCCCGGGGCGGCGTCGCCCGGTCGGTGAAGAAGATGCGCGGCTACCTCGCCGAGCTGATCCACAAGAAGCGCGAGGCGCTGCCCGCCGAGCCCGCGCCCGGCGAGGACCTGATCTCGGGCCTCATCCGCGCCTCCGACCACGGCGAGCACCTCACCGAGAACGAGGCCGCCGCCATGGCCTTCATCCTCCTGTTCGCCGGCTTCGAGACGACCGTCAACCTCATCGGCAACGGCACCTACGCCCTGCTCACGCACCCCGATCAGCGCCGGCGGCTGGAGGAGTCCCTGGCGCGCCGGGAGACGGAGCTGCTGGCGACCGGCGTGGAGGAACTGCTGCGCTACGACGGCCCGGTGGAGCTGGCCACCTGGCGGTTCGCCACCGAGCCGCTCACTATCGGCGGACAGCGGATCGCGCCGGGCGACCCGGTGCTCGTCGTCCTCGCCGCCGCCGACCGGGACCCGGAGCGGTTCGCCGACCCGGACGTGCTGGACCTCGCCCGCCGCGACAACCAGCACCTCGGTTACGGCCACGGCATCCACTACTGCCTCGGCGCGCCGCTCGCCCGCCTGGAGGGCCAGACCGCGCTCGCCACCCTGCTCACCCGGCTGCCCGATCTGCGGCTCGCCGCGGACCCGGCCGAACTGCGCTGGCGCGGCGGACTCATCATGCGCGGCCTGCGCACCCTGCCGGTGGAGTTCACCCCCGGCGCCTGAGGCACAGTGCCGGAACACACGGCCTGAACACACCGTCCGACCTGGTCCGGCACGGTCCCACACCGCCTCTTCAAGGAAACATGACAGACATTCAACTCTGTGATCTTCACGTGATCTGTGCGGCATGAACTTGTGACAAGTGATCGTCTGCCGATACGTTCACCCATCAGCGCGGCGACCGGGCTCCATCCGCCGCGCCGGTCCTGCTGTCGCTCGAAAGGCTTCTGCATGCTCTCCGGGAACGGCCGACACCGTCGCCCCCGTCAGGCCCCGGCTCTCCTCGTCGCGGCCGGAGTGACCGGCTCCGCCATCGCCATCCCGCTCCTCGGCGCGGCGAGCGCCAACGCGGCCGACGGCACCACATGGGACAAGGTGGCCGAGTGCGAGAGTGGCGGCTCCTGGAGCGCCGACCCCGGCAACGGCTACTACGGCGGCCTCCAGATCTCGCAGGAGGACTGGAACGCCTACGGCGGCGGCCAGTATGCGGCCAGCCCCGACCAGGCCAGCCGCAACCAGCAGATCGCCGTCGCCGAGAAGATCCTCGCCGACAAGGGCACCACCCCCTGGGCCACCTGCGCCCTGCTGTCCGGTCTGACCGAGGACTCGGGTGCGACGCACGTCGACACGGGCATCGGCGGCTCCGGTGGCTCGGGCAGCTCCGGCGGTTCGGGCAAAACGTCCGGATCGGCAGGCAGCTCCGGCACATCCGGTGCATCCGGTTCCTCCGACAGCTCCGACTCGTCCGGTCTGCCGGATTCGTCGCCCTCCGCCGACGCGGACTCCGACACCAACTCCGGCTCCGGGAAGGGCTCCTCCTCGGACAAGGCCACCACTCCGAGCGCCAAGCCGGACAAGGACGCCGGTGCGCCGACCGGTTCCAAGGGGACCAACACCCCCAAGTCCGACAAGTCCACCGTGCCGGACGCCGGAAGTCCGCAGGTGGCCGACAGCTCGCCCACGGCCACCCCGGACACCGGCATCGAGGACGACCCGCAGCAGGCCGCGGGTTCCTGGAGCCTGGTCGACACCGGGTCCCTCGGCGGCGGACGACACCGGGGCGCGAGCGCGGACGAGGGCGGCACGGAAGAAAGCGTGACAAACGGTCAGAACGCCTCGTCTTCGGGTCGGCACGCCTCCCGCGAGGCGGACACGTACACCGTCCGTCAGGGCGACACCCTCGCCTCCATCGCCGACTCCCTTGACGTCGACGGCGGGTGGCGCGCGCTGTACGCCGGCAACAAGAAGTCCATCGGGGCCGACCCGAACCACATCAGCGCCGGTCAGACCCTGGACGTCGGGGGCGAAACGGGCGGCAAATAGGGGGAGTTGGCGTCCCGCTTAGCGCCTTAATGTCCGGTTTGGTGAAAGTGTGGGATGAGTCTCAGAAGCCCTGATCGTCTTTGAAATTCCGTCGATCACGTGTCTACGGTCGGGACCGCTCGTCACCACGGGCCCCGGCCGCCGCAACGCCGAATCCTGCCAGCGGTCGCCCGGGAACAGTCGTCGCGTCAAGCGCCGTAGGCAGGAGCGGGGGACCCAAGGTAAGTGCCGGGCCCGGCGGTTGACGCCGGAACCGGCTTGGGGTGAAGCCGCATCCCGCGTGAGCGGAGTGCGGCCGGGCAACTCAACCGGCCCGAACCCGACAGCTCACCTCGCAGGCGTCGGTGAGGGGATCGATCCATGCTGTTCTCCAGCAAGGGCAAGCACCGCCGTCCGTCCAAGGCCGTCCGCGCCATCGCGCTCGCCGGTGTCACCGGTGCCGCCGTCGCCGCTCCGCTGATGGCGGCCGGCAACGCCTCCGCCGCCACCGCCTCCCAGTGGGACGCGGTCGCCCAGTGCGAGTCCGGCGGCAACTGGTCCATCAACACCGGCAACGGCTACTACGGCGGCCTCCAGTTCTCCGCCTCCACGTGGGCCGCGTACGGCGGCACGCAGTACGCCGGCACCGCTGACAAGGCGAGCAAGGCGCAGCAGATAGCCGTCGCCGAGAAGGTCCTCTCCGCTCAGGGCAAGGGCGCCTGGCCGGTCTGCGGCACGGGCCTGTCCGGCACGCCGTACAACGGTTCCGCCCCGAGCGCCTCCACCCCGAGCACCTCCACGAACTCGGGCGGCTCCACCGCCACCCGCTCCACCGGCGAGCAGGCCGCCTCCCGCTCCGCCGAGCGTCCGGCCGCGAGCGCGAGCAAGAGCCAGAGCAAGACCGTCACCACCCCGACCGGCAAGAAGGTCAAGAAGGGCGACGGCGAGTACAAGGTCGTCACCGGTGACACCCTCAGCTCCATCGCCGAGAAGCACCACGTGCGGGGCGGCTGGCAGAAGCTGTTCGAGCTGAACAAGGACATCGTCGAGGACGCCAACCTGATCTACCCGGGTCAGCAGCTGCACCTGAAGTAAGACCCCGCCCCCAGCCCGGGCACGGGCCCGCGCGTCCGCGCGGGCCCCGCTGAAGGCCCCTTGAGGGCCGCCGCCGTCCCCACGGGCTCCCCGCCCCGGTGCGTGTTCCCCCGTACGCACCGGGGCGGGGATTTTTGTGTCCACCGACCCCTGAACCCTTTGTTTCGGTGAGAAACAAAAGGTACCGTCGGCTTGTCCACGGGGCGGTCGGTCGGTGGCCGACGCCCCCGGGACGGTTAGGCTCTAGTCGCAAGGCACAGCCGTAAGGCACACCGCCGCGCACTTCCAGCGTCACATCCAAGAAGGAGATGCTCGTGCCGTCCATCGACGTCGTCGTAGCCCGGGAAATCCTGGACTCCCGAGGCAACCCCACGGTCGAGGTCGAGGTCGGCCTCGACGACGGCAGCACGGGTCGTGCCGCCGTCCCGTCCGGCGCCTCGACCGGCGCCTTCGAGGCCATCGAGCTCCGCGACGGCGACCCGAACCGCTACCAGGGCAAGGGCGTCGAGAAGGCCGTCCTCGCCGTGATCGAGCAGATCGGCCCGGAGCTGGTCGGTTACGACGCCACCGAGCAGCGCCTGATCGACCAGGCCATGTTCGACCTGGACGCCACCGACAACAAGGGCTCCCTCGGCGCCAACGCCATCCTCGGCGTCTCGCTCGCCGTCGCGCACGCCGCCTCCGAGGCCAGCGACCTCCCCCTCTTCCGCTACCTGGGCGGCCCGAACGCGCACCTGCTGCCGGTGCCGATGATGAACATCCTGAACGGCGGCTCGCACGCCGACTCCAACGTGGACATCCAGGAGTTCATGATCGCCCCGATCGGCGCGGAGTCCTTCTCCGAGGCCCTGCGCTGGGGCACCGAGGTCTACCACACCCTGAAGAAGGTCCTGAAGAGCAAGGGCCTGTCCACCGGCCTCGGCGACGAGGGCGGCTTCGCCCCGAACCTCGGCTCCAACCGTGAGGCCCTCGACCTCATCCTGGAGGCCATCAAGGAGGCCGGTTACATCGCCGGCCAGCAGATCGCCCTCGCGCTCGACGTGGCCGCCTCCGAGTTCTACAAGGACGGCAAGTACCTCTTCGAGGGCAAGGAGCGCTCCGCCGCCGAGATGACGGAGTACTACGAGGAGCTCGTGGCGGCCTACCCGCTCGTCTCCATCGAGGACCCGCTGTTCGAGGACGACTGGGCCGGCTGGAAGGTCATCACCGACAAGCTCGGCGACAAGGTCCAGCTGGTCGGCGACGACCTGTTCGTCACCAACCCCGAGCGCCTCGCCCGCGGCATCGAGGAGGGCGCCGCCAACGCCCTGCTGGTCAAGGTCAACCAGATCGGCTCGCTGACCGAGACCCTGGACGCCGTCGAGCTGGCCCAGCGCAACGGCTTCAAGTGCATGATGTCGCACCGCTCCGGCGAGACCGAGGACGTCACCATCGCCGACCTGGCTGTCGCCACCAACTGCGGCCAGATCAAGACCGGCGCCCCGGCCCGCTCCGAGCGTGTCGCCAAGTACAACCAGCTGCTGCGCATCGAGGAGATCCTCGATGACGCGGCGGTGTACGCGGGCCGCAGCGCGTTCCCGCGTTTCCGGGGCGGGATCTCCAAGGGCTGACCCAACCTGGCGTAAGGCTTAGCCAGTCGTACGTACGTCCCCGTACTCGGTCCCGTACCGTGTCCGGGGACGTACGCACGTGTGAAAGGGGAGGCGGAGAGACAGATGGCCGTGAGGGACCGGGACCGTTTCTCCACCGCGACCAGGCTGCGGCTGCTCGGCGAGCAGACCGCGGCCCGCGTCTACCGCTCCCAGACCAAGCGGCAGGCCCGCCGCTCCCGGCTCACCGGCCGCGCGGCCCTGCTCGCGCTGGTGCTGTGCACGATGATCGTCGCCCTCGCCTATCCGATGCGGCAGTACGTGTCCCAGCGCGAGCAGATCGCCGACCTCCAGCGGCAGCGGGAGCAGGCCCGTGAGCGCGTCGAGCAACTGCGCGACCTGAAGGCGCGCTGGCAGGACGACGCCTACGCCGAGCAGCAGATCCGCCGCCGGCTGCACTATGTGATGCCCGGCGAGACCGGGTACGTGGTCGTCGACCCGAACGCGGCCAGGCAGTCCCGCGCCGACCTCGGGGCCGCCCACCGGCCCTGGTACACGAACGTCTGGGAAGGCGTCGACAAGGCCGACGCCTCCGACCAGTGACCGGCCCGTCCGGTCCGGCAACCGACAGAACCCCACCCCGAAAGCAGTCATGGAAACCCCTCCGCCGCCCACTCCGCGCACCGAGCCCACCGACGCGGACGTAGAGGCCTTCAAGCAGCAGCTGGGCCGTCCGCCGCGGGGCCTCAGGGCCATCGCGCACCGCTGCCCGTGCGGTCAGCCGGACGTCGTGGAGACGGCACCGCGCCTGCCCGACGGCACGCCCTTCCCGACGCTGTACTACCTGACGTGCCCGAAGGCGTCCTCCGCCATCGGCACGCTGGAGGCGAACGGCGTGATGAAGGAGATGACCGAGCGGCTGGGCCGCGACCCCGAGCTGGCCGCCGCGTACCGGGCCGCGCACGAGGACTACGTCCGGCGCCGGGACGAGATCGAGGTCCTCCAGGGCTTCCCGAGCGCGGGCGGCATGCCGGACCGGGTCAAGTGCCTGCACGTGCTCGTCGCCCACTCGCTGGCCGCCGGCCCGGGCGTGAACCCGCTCGGCGACGAGGCCCTGGCGATGCTGCCGGAGTGGTGGCGCAAGGGCGCGTGCGTGACGCTCGACAGCGGCGACAGTGGTGAGAGGGACGGGCGCGACGACAGCGAGGGGGACGAGAAGTGACCCGCGTGGCCGCCATCGACTGCGGTACCAACTCCATCCGTCTGCTGGTCGCGGACGCCGACCCGGCGACGGGCGAGCTGACCGACCTGGACCGCCGGATGACGATCGTGCGGCTCGGCCAGGGGGTCGACCGCACCGGCCGGCTCGCGCCCGAGGCACTGGAGCGCACCTTCGCCGCCTGCCGCGAGTACGCGGACGTCATCAAGGAGCACGGCGCCGAGCGCCTGCGGTTCGTCGCCACCTCCGCCTCCCGCGACGCCGAGAACCGCGAGGACTTCGTGCGCGGTGTGCTGGACATCCTCGGGGTCGAGCCGGAGGTCATCACCGGTGACCAGGAGGCCGAGTTCTCCTTCACGGGTGCCACGAAGGAGCTCACCGGCCGCAGCGACCTCACCCGGCCCTACCTGGTCGTGGACATCGGCGGCGGCTCCACCGAGTTCGTCGTCGGCGGCGACCACGTGCGCGCCGCCCGGTCGGTGGACGTCGGCTGTGTACGGATGACCGAGCGGCACCTGGTGCACGGCGGCGAGGTGAGCGACCCGCCCACCGAGGACGAGATCGCCGCCATGCGGGCCGACGTCGAGGCCGCCCTGGACCTCGCCGAGCAGTCGGTCCCGCTGCGCGAGGCGCACACCCTGGTGGGCCTGGCCGGGTCCGTCACCACGGTGTCCGCCATCGCCCAGGAACTGCCCGCGTACGACTCCGCGCGCATCCACCACTCCCGGGTCTCCCGGGACCGCGTGCGCGAGATCACCGAACGGCTGCTGCGCTCCACGCACGCCGAGCGCGCCGCGATCCCCTCCCTGCACCCGGGCCGGGTCGACGTCATCGGCGCCGGCGCCCTCGTGCTGCTCGCGATCATGGAGCGGGTCGGCGCCGAGGAGGTCGTGGTGAGCGAGCACGACATCCTGGACGGGATCGCCTGGTCCGTGGCGTGAGCTGGTCCGTGCCCCGGGGCGTGGCGTGGCTCTCTTTTGTTACTGGACGGTAGCCGCCTGCTGAGCAGGTTGGATAACGTTTGAGCGGTGTCCGGGGCCCCCTTGAGGGGCCCTTGGTCATACCCGCGTGGGAACCTTCGTGAAGTTCTTCACAAGGAATTCCCTCCCATCGGGCCCCGGGAGGGGGCCCATTGGCCCTTCCGGGGGGCCAGGGGCTGTTTGAACATGTTCAGATGGAGGGGGCGGGAGGCCCTTGGAGGGGGGTGTTCCGAGGGTGTCACGATGCCCTCACGGTCGCCCTGGCGGCCCGGAGAGGCAGCTCACGCGGCCTTGACAACGGGGCGAAGCGCCCCGCGGTTCCCTCGCACCCCCGTGCTCTGCGTCACGCGAGCCGCGGAGTTTAACACAGGCCCTGTCAGACCTTGTGAAGGGGCGCACGAGCGACCCCCCGGGGGCGGGTGGATACTCGATGGCATGAGCACCACGGAGCGTCCCAGGATCCTCGTAGTAGGCGGTGGGTACGTAGGCCTGTACGCAGCTCGGCGCATCCTCAAGAAGATGCGCTACGGCGAGGCGACCGTCACGGTCGTCGACCCCCGGTCGTACATGACCTACCAGCCCTTCCTCCCCGAAGCCGCCGCCGGCAGCATCTCCCCTCGCCACGTCGTCGTCCCGCTGCGACGCGTGCTGCCGAAGGCGGAGGTCCTCACCGGTCGGGTCACCACCATCGACCAGGACCGCAAGGTCGCCACGATCGCCCCGCTGGTGGGCGAGGCGTACGAGCTGCCCTTCGACTACCTGGTCATCGCCATGGGCGCGGTCTCCCGCACCTTCCCGATCCCCGGCCTCGCCGAGCAGGGCATCGGCATGAAGGGCATCGAGGAGTCCATCGGCCTGCGCAACCACGTCCTGGAGCAGCTGGACAAGGCCGACTCCACGACCGACGAGGAGATCCGCCGCAAGGCGCTCACCTTCGTCTTCATCGGCGGTGGCTTCGCGGGCGCGGAGACCATCGGTGAGGTCGAGGACATGGCCCGGGACGCGGCCAAGTACTACAACAACGTCTCCCGCGAGGACATGCGCTTCATCCTCGTCGACGCCGCCGACAAGATCCTTCCGGAGGTCGGCCCCAAGCTCGGCCAGTACGGCAAGGAGCACCTGGAGAGCCGGGGCGTGGAGATCTACCTCTCCACCTCCATGGACTCCTGCGTCGACGGCCACGTGGTGCTGAAGAACGGCCTGGAGGTCGACTCCAACACCATCGTGTGGACGGCCGGCGTCAAGCCGAACCCGGCTCTCTCCCGCTTCGGTCTGCCGCTCGGCCCGCGCGGTCACGTCGACTGCGAGCCCACGCTCCAGGTCAAGGGCACGGACTACATCTGGGCCGCCGGCGACAACGCCCAGGTGCCGGACATCGCCGCCCGCAAGGCCGGCGTGGAGAACGCCTGGTGCCCGCCGAACGCCCAGCACGCGCTGCGCCAGGCCAAGGTCCTCGGCGACAACGTGGTCTCCGGTATGCGGGGCTTCCCGCAGAAGGAGTACGAGCACGCCAACAAGGGTGCGGTCGCCGGTCTCGGCCTGCACAAGGGCGTGGCGATGATCGTCATGGGCAAGATGAAGATCAAGGTCAAGGGCCGCCTCGCCTGGTACATGCACCGTGGCTACCACGGTATGGCGATGCCGACCTGGAACCGCAAGATCCGCGTCTTCGCCGACTGGACGCTCGGCATGTTCCTCAAGCGCGAGGTCGTCTCCCTCGGCGCCATGGAGAACCCGCGCGAGGAGTTCTACGAGGCCGCCAAGCCGGCGCCGGTCGCCGCCGCGAGCAAGACCGAGGAGAAGGCCAAGGCCTCCTGACCTCCGGTCACCGAGAGAACCTCGGGTCACCGACAGACCCTCCGGTCACCGACAGATCCTCCTGTCGGTGACCGACCCGGAAGACCTCCTGCCATCCGTGGTGCGGGAGGTCTTCCGGCGTTCCCGGGCACCCGTCCGCATGGTTTCTACAACCGTTTTGCCCAGTCGTAACTCCTTTGCGGGACTGCGCCGAGGCCCTCGCGGTGTTTACGTGGTATCCGGCATCCGGGATCGTCGTCTTGGAGGTGTGCGCCATGGCCGACGCCGCGTCGCGGCTGAGGAGTCTTGCCGAGCAGATGCTGGGAGCCCCGCTCCCGGTGCGCCTGAAGGCATGGGACGGGTCGCAGGCAGGGCCGCCGGACGCGCCGGCGCTCGTCGTGCGCAACCGCCGCGCCCTGCGCCGCATGCTGTTCAAACCGGGCGAACTGGGCCTCGCCCGCGCCTGGGTCTCCGGTGACCTGGAGATCGAGGGTGACCTGTACACCGCGCTCGACGCCATGGCGGGCCTCGTCTGGGAGCGCGGGGAGGACGCCCGCGGCCTCGTACAGGCCCTGCGCGACCCCGATGTCCGGGCCGCCGCCCGTGAGCTGCTGAAACTGGCCGGCCCGCCGATCCCGCCCGCCCCGCCGCGCGAGGAGGTCCGCAGACCCCGCCGGAATCTGCACACCCGGCGTGCCGACAAGCGGGCCATCAGCCACCACTACGACGTCGGGAACGACTTCTACGAGATCGTCCTCGGCCCCTCCATGGTGTATTCCTGCGCCTACTGGGGGGCCGTCGAGAAGGGCGCAACCCTGGAATCAGCCCAGCGCGACAAGCTGGAACTGGTCTGCGCCAAGCTGGGCCTGAAGGAGGGTCAGCGGCTGCTGGACGTCGGCTGCGGCTGGGGTTCCATGGCCATCCACGCGGCCCGCGAGCACGGCGTGAGCGTGGTCGGCGTCACGCTCTCCCAGGAGCAGGCGGCGTACGCCCGCAAGCGCGTCGCCGACGAGGGGCTGACCGACCGGGTGGAGATCAGGGTCCAGGACTACCGGGACGTCGTGGACGGCCCCTTCGACGCGATCTCCTCCATCGGCATGGCCGAACACGTCGGCGCCGAGAAGTACCTGGAGTACGCCCGCCAGCTCCACGCCCTGCTCAAGCCGGGCGGCCGGCTGCTCAACCACCAGATCGCCCGCCGCCCGCAGCGGGACGAGTCGGCGTACGAGGTGGACGAGTTCATCGACGCCTACGTCTTCCCCGACGGCGAACTCGCCCCCGTCGGCACCACCGTCACCCAGCTGGAGCGGGCCGGTTTCGAGGTCCGGGACGTGGAGTCCATCCGCGAGCACTACGCCCGCACCCTGCGCCGGTGGGTCGCCAACCTGGAGGCCGACTGGGACCGGGCCGTCCGCCTCACCAGCCCCGGCCGGGCCCGCGTCTGGCGGCTGTACATGGCCGCCTCCGCGCTCGCCTTCGAACGCAACCGCATCGGCGTCAACCAGGTCCTCGCGATCCGCACCCCCGAGTCCGGCGCCTCCGGTCTCCCCCTGCGGGCCCGCACCTGGCACGGCTGACACGGGTACGACCGCACGGCGGACAGCGGTACGACACAAGGGGGCCCCTTTTCGAGGGGCCCCCTTCGCCGTCGTACGACCGCCTACTCGGCCTTGATGGCCGTCAGCATGTTCAGCCGGGCCGCGCGCCGGGCCGGCCACAGCGCGGCCAGGACGCCGACCACGCCCGCCAGGAGCAGGAACACCGTCATCCGGCCGTACGGCAGCACCAGTTCGTACGTCGGCATCTTCGTGCCCAGCAGCTCGCCGGCCGCCCAGCCGAAGAACACGCCCAGGCCGATGCCCAGCACCCCGCCGAACAAGGAGATCACCAGGGACTCCAGACGGACCATCCGCTTGACCGCCCTGCGGTCCAGGCCGATCGCGCGGAGCATCCCGATCTCCTGGGCCCGCTCGAAGACGGACATGGCCAGCGTGTTGATGACGCCGATCACCGCGACGATCACCGCCATGCCGAGCAGGCCGTAGACCATGTTCAGCATCAGCGTGAACGTCTGCGCGATCTCATCGGAGATGTCCTGCTTGTCCTGGACCTTGATCGCCGGGTTGGAGCCGAGGACCTTCTCCAGCCCGTCCTTGGCCGCGCCGGACGCCCCGTCCGCCGTCTTTACCATGACCTGCATGTCGGCCGGGTCGGACAGGTGCGGGGTGAGGACCTTGTTGTCGAGGATGATCCCGTTGAGCATGTCGTTGCCCTCGTAGACCCCCGCGACCGTCAGCCGCTGCGCCTTGCCGTCCTCGAAGTGCGCGGTGAAGCGGGAACCGGCCTTCCAGCCGAAGTCCTTGGCGCGGTCCTCGTCCACGACGACCCGCGTGCCGCCCACGGTGAAGGAGCCGTCGGTCACCTTCAGGTCCGTCAGCTTGCCGATCGCCGCGCCGTCGACCCCGGTCAGGAACTCGGTCTCGCCGTCGATACGGGACTCGCCGTTGCGCAGCGGGCTGCTCGCGGTGACGCCGTCGGCGGAGGCGAGCTTCTTCTCCACGCCGGGGGAGAGCGGCCCGCGGTTGGCCATCGAGACGACGTAGTCGGCGCGGATCGCCGAGGAGGCCATCTTGTCGATGGACGTCTGGAGGCTGCCCGCCATCACCGTCATGCCGGTGATCAGCGTCAGGCCGATCATCAGCGCGGAGGCGGTGGCCGCGGTACGGCGCGGGTTGCGCACCGAGTTCTGCCGGGCCAGCCTGCCCGACACCCCGAAGGCGCGCAGCACCGGCGCGGCGGCGGCGATCAGCGGACGGGACAGCAGCGGGGTCAGGATGAACACGCCGATGATGAGCAGGACCGCGCCGACGCCCATCGCGCCCTGGCCGGTGTCGGTGTCCATCCTCGTGCCGGCGAGGACCACCGCGATGCCGGCCGCCGCGAACAGCGAACCCAGCGTGTTGCGCAGCACCAGCGACTTGGCGGTGGCCTTGGCGTGCACGCTGCTCATCGCCGCCACCGGCGGGATCTTCGCGGCCCGGCGGCCGGGCAGCCACGCGGCCAGCATGGTGATGAGGACACCGACCGCGAGGGCGGTGACCACCGTGCCGGGGCTGATCACCAGCGGGCCGTCGGGCATGCTCGCGCCGAACGAGCCGAGCAGGGAGCGCAGGCCCGCGCCGATGCCGATACCGGCGGCCAGGCCGGCCACACCGGCGACCGCGCCGACGGCGAACGCCTCGATCAGCACCGAGCGGGTGACCTGGCGGCGGGAGGCGCCGACCGCCCGCAGCAGGGCCAGCTCCCGGGTGCGCTGGGCGACCAGCATGGTGAAGGTGTTGGCGATGATGAACGTGCCGACGAACAGGGCGATGCCGGCGAACACCAGCAGGCCCTGCTTCAGGCTGCTCATGGAGGAGGAGATGGCCTTCGCCTGGTCGTCGGCGAGCTGCTTGCCGGTGGTGGTCTCCACCAGCTTCGCGGGCAGGGCCTTGTCCAGTTCGGCCTTGAGGGCCGTCTGGCTGGTGCCGGCCGCGGCCCGCACGTCGATCTCGTCGTAGGTGCCCTTCTTGCCGAACAGGGCCTGCGCGGTCGCGGTGTCGAACAGGGTGAGGCTGCCGCCCGCGGCGACGTTGCCGTCGTCGGTGGTGAAGATGCCGCTGACGGTGGGCGTGAGGACCGGGCCGTCCACGGAGAGCCGCACGGTGTCGCCGACCCGGTAGCCGGCCCGCTTCGCGGTCGCCGAGTCGATCAGCACCTCGTCCTTGCCGTGCGGGGCATGGCCGCTGACCAGCGGGTAGCGGGGGTCCTCGGTGCCCCAGTAGTTGCCGCCGGCGGACTGCCAGTCGCCGCCGACGAGCTTGCCGTTCTTGTCGGCGACGGCGGTGAAGCCGGTGACGACACCGGTGGCGGAGGCGGCCCCGGGAACCCTGGCGGCCTTGTCTAGCAGGGCCCGGGTCAGCTCCGGCGTCCTGCCGACCTGGTTGCCCCGGGAGTCCTGGTACTCGGGCCGTACGGCGACGTCGACCTGGTCGAAGCCCTTGGCGGAGCTCTTCTGGTAGGCGTCGGAGATGGTGTTGGTGAAGACCAGCGTCCCGGAGACGAACGCCACGCCGAGCATGACGGCGAGCACGGTCATCAGGAGCCGGGCCTTGTGCGCGAGGACGTTGCGCAGGGCGGTGCGGAACATCAGCTGGTACGGCCCTTCGCGTCGGACCCGGGGATCTGGGGGTTCCCCCCGGGAAGGTGGCGCATGGTGTCGAGGACGGAGTCGGCCGTCGGGCCGTACATCTCGTCGACGATCCGCCCGTCGGCCAGGAAGATCACCCGGTCCGCGTAGGCGGCGGCCACCGGGTCGTGGGTGACCATGACGACGGTCTGGCCCAGTTCGCGCACGGAGTTGCGCAGGAAGCCGAGGACCTCGGCGCCGGAGCGGGAGTCCAGGTTTCCGGTCGGCTCGTCACCGAAGACGATCTCGGGCCGGGAGGCGAGGGCGCGGGCGACGGCGACGCGCTGCTGCTGACCGCCGGAGAGCTGGGAGGGCCGGTGGCCGAGCCGCTCCGACAGCCCGACCATCCCGATGACCCGGTCCAGCCACGCCTTGTCCGGCTTCCGCCCGGCGATGTCCATCGGGAGGGTGATGTTCTCCAGGGCGGTCAGCGTCGGCAGCAGGTTGAACGCCTGGAAGATGAAGCCGATCTTGTCCCGGCGCAACTTGGTGAGCTGCTTGTCCTTCAGGGACCCCAGCTCGGTCTCCCCGATCCGGACGGACCCGGAGGAGAAGGTGTCCAGCCCGGCCACACAGTGCATCAGCGTGGACTTGCCGGAGCCCGACGGCCCCATGATCGCGGTGAACTCGGCGGCCCGGAAGTCGACGGAGACCCGGTCCAGGGCGACCACCCGGGTCTCACCCTGCCCGTAGATCTTCGACAGCTCCGTGGCGCGTGCGGCCACGGCGGTGGTCCGGCCGGCGGTGGGTGTGGTGGTCACGGGAGGGCGCTCCTGTCGGTACGACGTCTGTTCGCTGGGGACCGATCCATCGTCCCGGCGGGGAGCGCGCGTGTAGTCAGTCGCTGATCCGGTTCCGGAGGGCGACTGGGGTCGCACCGAGCGGCCCGCTGTCATACCTGGGGAGGACGGGTGACCCTGACTCCGTTCGTGTCGGGGGCCGTGTCGGCAACCGTGTCGAGAACAGGTGGAACACCCTCGTTCGGACGGTGAAATTCCGTCATTTCACGTACGCGCGTACAGCCGTCGCGTCAGGCTATTGGCAAGTGCGGATGGCGCGTTCCGCGGGCTGATGCACCCTCAGACCTCAATAAAATAAGACAACATCGGTCCACCCTTCCGCTGTTCGGGGGATGGGTCCCGATAGGGTCGAACCTCGCAAGCGGAGCCCATGGCCTGCCCGGATGGTGGAATGCAGACACGGCGAGCTTAAACCTCGCTGCCCCTTCGCGGGCGTGCCGGTTCGAGTCCGGCTCCGGGCACCTTCCTCCCTCGGTTTCCTCCTGGAACCGCCCTCTCGGCATGTCGACCGCCGCACGACCGTTGACAGCGGGGCTCGTGCGGTCGGAGACTCACGCCCGGAACTCAGTGAAAGAAATTTCACCAGGCGAACGCCCTTGCGGGGCGGCTGAAGACCAGGGAGACGACCGATGCGCACCACCGTCGGGATCATCGGGGCAGGGCCTGCCGGGCTCCTGCTCGCGCGGCTGTTGCACCGTGCCGGGATCGAGTCGGTCGTCCTGGAGGGCCGGGACCGGACGTACGTCGAGCAGCGGCAGCGGGCCGGGATCCTGGAGCAGGGGACGGCCGACGTGCTGCGCGCCGTCGGGGCCGGGGAGCGGATGGACCGGGAGGGGCTGCGGCACGACGGGATCGAGCTGCGGTTCGACCGGCGCCGGCACCGCGTCGACTTCCCCGCGCTCACCGGCGGGCGGTCCGTGACCGTCTACGCCCAGACCGAGGTCTGCAAGGACCTCATCGCCCTCCAGCTGAAGGAGGGCGGGCCGCTGCTCTTCGAGGCCGAGGCGCTGGCCGTGGAGGGCGCGGAGAGCGACCGGCCGCGGGTCACCTTCCGGCACCAGGGGCGCGAGGACGTGCTGGAGTGCGACTACGTCGTCGGCTGCGACGGGTTCTGGGGGGTGGCCCGCCAGGCCTTCCCGGCCGGGGTCTGCCGGGTCTTCGAGCGGTCGTACCCCTACGCCTGGCTCGGCATCCTCGCCGATGTCGCTCCCTCGCACGACGAACTCGTCTACGCCCGCCACGAACGCGGCTTCGCCCTGCTGTCCATGCGGTCGCCGGCCGTCTCCCGGCTCTACCTCCAGGTGCCGGCGGGGACGGACGCCGAGGCGTGGAGCGCCGAGGCGGTCTGGGACGAGCTGGAGCGGCGGTTCGAGACGGACGACGGCTGGCGGCTGGAGCGCGGGCCCCTCACCCAGAAGTCGGTCACCCCCATGCGCTCCTTCGTGCACGAGCCGATGCGGCACGGCCGGCTCTTCCTCGCCGGCGACGCCGCCCACATCGTGCCGCCGACCGGCGCCAAGGGGCTGAACCTCGCCGTCGGTGACGTCGTCACCCTCGCCCGGGCCCTCGCCCACGAGCGGGAGACCGGCTCCCCGGACCTCCTCGACTCCTACTCCACGACCTGTCTGCGCCGGATCTGGCAGGCCGAGCGGTTCTCCTACGACATGACGACCCTGCTGCACCGCGCCCCGGACGCCACCGCCTTCGACGCCCGCCTCCAGCTGGCCCGGCTGGAGCGGATCGCCTCCTCCCGTGCGGCCGAGACCGATCTGGCGGAGGCGTACACAGGGTTTCCGCTCGGTTAGCCGTCCGTCCATGGCCGGGAATCAGAGGCCCGCGTAGCGTGTTGCGCAGCACAGCAGGGGAAAGATCCTCCTCAAGTATCATGGTCGATCCTTTGCCAATCCATTACTCTTGAGCCAAGGCTGCGCTCGGCAGCCATGGAGGAGTGAAATGAGGAGCAGTAACCCGGTCTTCTCGCGACGGGGGTTCAGCCGCGACAACGGCTACGCCGGCTTCAACACCGCACCGCAGGCCGGGTACGCACAGGGCAACCCGTACGCGCAGAACCCGTACGCGCAGAACCCCTACGCACAGCAGGGCGTCGGCGCCCCGCCCCAGGCCCCGGCCACCACCGACCGGATGACCATGGACGACGTCGTCGTCCGCTCGGCCATCACGCTGGGCACGGTCGCCGTCGGCGCCGTCCTCGCCTGGGTCCTGCTGCCCGTCTCGGGCACCAGCTACGGCCTGGCCGTCGGCTCCGCGCTGATCGCCTTCGTCCTGGCGATGGTGCAGAGCTTCAAGCGCACCCCGTCGCCCGCGCTGATCCTCGGGTACGCCGCCTTCGAGGGCGTCTTCCTCGGCGTCCTCAGCGAGATGTACAACAGCCGCTGGAGCGGCGCGCCCTTCCAGGCCGTGCTCGGCACGATGGCCGTCTCGGGCGCGACCCTGCTCATCTACAAGGCCGGCTGGATCCGCGTCACCGCCCGCTACGCCCGGATCGGCCTCGCCATCGCGATGGCGTTCCTGGTGGTCATGGCGGTCAACCTGCTGCTGGTCGCCTTCGGTGTCGCGGAGGACGGCGGACTGCGCAGCTTCGGCCCGCTCGGCGCGCTCGTCGGCATCATCGCGATCGTGCTCGGCGCGTTCTTCCTGACCCTCGACTTCAAGCAGATCGAGGACGGCATCGCCTACGGCGCCCCGCGCAACGAGGCCTGGCTCGCCGCGTTCGGCCTCACCCTGACCCTGGTGTGGATCTACGTGGAGATGCTGCGGCTGGTGGCGATCTTCAGCAGCAACGACTAGCGCCGACGCCGGTCTCGGCAGGGCCCCGGGCGAATCCGCCCGGGGCCCTGTGCCGTTCAGAGCAGCTTGCGCGCCGCCCTCCTCAGGTCGTACTCGTGCACGAGCGCCTTGGCGTGGCCGTACGCCAGGTCGTACTCGTGCCGGAGCCAGCTGACCTTCTCCTCGAAGCGGAAGAGTGCCGGGCCTTCTTCGACGGTGCGCAGCCAGTCGGAGACTTCACGACCGGTGCAGTGGGGGATGCGGGCGAGCAGATTGCGGTGGGTCTCCTCGGAGAAGACGTGGGACATCGGCGCCTCCGAACGCAAAGGGGATGTAAGCCGGTCCTTCACGTCACCGTGCCTGAGCGTTCGCGTATTGGCAACAGTGCGGGGCGTTACGCTCGGCGGGTGGTTGATACGACGCCCTTGACCCAAGCAGTGGATCACTTCGCCGACCGGTTGCGGGCGGCACCGCAGAGCCGGCTCCAACGCAGCGCCGCGGCGGAGGCATTGGCCCTGGCCCGGGAGCTTTCCCGGCGGGCCCAGCTGATGGAGGAGCCGGGGGGTGAGCCCCGGGAGATGCCGGACGCGGGGATGTTCGCCGCGGCGGACCAGATCCTGGTGGCCGCGCACGACCTCGCGGTCGTGGTGCGCAGTGCGGACCAGGTCGCCGAGGCCGTGCGGCTGGTGGAGGAGGCGCGGCAGCGGGCGGGGGTCTGACGCGTCGGCCGTCAGAGGGACGCGATCACCCTGTCGGCCAGGATGTACACCGTCTCCTCGCCGCACGCGAACGTCAGGGTGTACGCGCCGGAGACGCCCGAGCCGCCCAGGAGGTAGGGGGCCTCGCCGGACTCCAGGGCCCTCGCCAGCCGTTCCGCCGTCTCGCGGTGGCCCGGGGTCATGCACAGGGTGGTGCCGTCGGCGAAGACGTAGACGTCGAGCGTGCCGAGCGGGCCGGGGCGGACGTCGGAGAGTTCGACGCGCTCGGCGGCCAGCTCTTCCAGCGTGGTGACGGTGCGCTCGTGGTCGTTCACGGCCGGCGACTGCACCGGGACGAAGTCCGGGTGCGAGGGGTGCCGGCGGCGCGCCGCGGCCAGTTCCGGGGACTCCCCGGCGAACTCGTCGGCGTCGGCGCCCGGCTCGGCCACCGGCTCCAGCGGCTCCAGGCCCACGAAGTCCGCCTGGCGGGGCAGGAACACGTCGGCGTCGGGCAGGCCGTACAGCGAGGGCGCCTCGGAGGCGTCACGGGCCTCCTGCGCCGCCCAGAAGGCGCGTGCCTCGGCCAGCTCGCGCTCCCGCTCCTCGGCGAGCGCCTCGGCCACGGCCGCCCGTATCTCCTCGGCGTCGGCGGTGGTGCGGGCGCTCGGCAGGAGGGCGCGTGTCGTGGCCGCCTGGCCGTCGGCGAGCTGCGCCGCCAGTTCGGTGAGCTGGCGGCGCACCTTCAGCACGGTGCGCAGAACGGCGACACCCACGGCGCCGGTGGCTGCCGTGGTGAGCAGCAGGGCGATCGGCATGGCGCTCACTGACATACTCCTGGTTCAAGTCGACCCCCGACTTCCTACATCAGCTTGAAGGGCGGACTAACCAGCTGTCAGTGCGTAACGTCACGAAACGGACAGGACTTTGGATTCGCGGTTTCGTCGTGCGCCCTGCCGGTCCGCGCTGACCTGCACCGATGTGCCTGGCGAGCGAGATAGGTCACATCCTGGGGGAGATTTGGTCACGAAAAGGCCCAGAACCACGGTGTTTCCTGGGTTCTGGGCCCTTCTGTGACGTTACGTGCGTGGCCTGCTACGGACGGTGGGTCAGCTGAGGCGCTCGATGACCATCGCCATGCCCTGGCCGCCTCCGACGCACATCGTCTCCAGGCCGAACTGCTTGTCGTGCCACTGGAGCGAGTTGATGAGCGTGCCGGTGATGCGGGCGCCGGTCATGCCGAACGGGTGGCCGACGGCGATGGCGCCGCCGTTGACGTTCAGCTTGTCGATGTCGATGCCGAGCTCCCGGTACGACGGGATCACCTGGGCGGCGAAGGCCTCGTTGATCTCGACCAGGTCGATGTCGTCGATGGTCAGGCCGGCGCGCCGGAGGGCCTGCTTGCTCGCCTCCACCGGGCCGAGGCCCATGATCTCCGGGGAGAGGCCGGAGACACCGGTGGACACGATGCGGGCGAGCGGGGTCAGACCCAGTTCCCGGGCCTTGGTGTCGGACATGATGACGAGCGCGGCGGCACCGTCGTTCAGCGGGCAGCAGTTGCCGGCCGTGACGAGTCCGTCCGGGCGGAAGACCGGCTTCAGGCCCTGCACGGCCTCCAGGGTGACGCCGGCGCGCGGGCCGTCGTCCTTGCCGACCACCGTGCCGTCGGGGAGGGTCACCGGGGTGATCTCGCGCTCCCAGAAGCCGTTCTTGATGGCTTCCTCGGCGAGGTTCTGCGAGCGGACGCCGAACTCGTCCATCTCCTGGCGGGTGACGCCCTTCCAGCGGGCCAGGTTCTCGGCGGTCTGGCCCATCGCGATGTAGGGGTCGGGCAGCAGACCGTCCTCGCGCGGGTCGTGCCAGGTGGTGCCCTCCTGCTGGGCGACGGACGCGGTGCGGGCCTCGGCCTCGGCGAACAGCGGGTTGTGCGTGTCCGGCAGGCCGTCGGAGCTGCCCTTGACGTAGCGGGAGACCATCTCGACACCGGCCGAGATGAAGACGTCGCCCTCGCCGGCCTTGATGGCGTGCAGCGCCATGCGGGAGGTCTGGAGCGAGGAGGAGCAGTAGCGGGTGACGGTGCAGCCCGGCAGGTGGTCCATGCCCATCTGCACGGCGACGATCCGGCCGAGGTTGTGGCCCTGCTCGCCGCCGGGGAGGCCGCAGCCGAGCATCAGGTCGTCGATGTCCCGCGGGTCCAGCTCGGGGATCTTGGCGAGCGCCGCCTGGATGATCGTGGCGGTGAGGTCGTCGGGGCGCAGGTCCTTCAGGGAGCCCTTGTTCGCGCGGCCGATGGGGGAGCGGGCGGTCGAGACGATCACGGCTTCGGGCATCACGGCTCCAGTGGCGGATTTTTTCTGGCAGGGCAGGTGGGAAGTTACCCGTACGTATGGGCCGGGTCACCGGTGTCGCGGTGTGACACTGGCCGCAATTGTCTAAGCGCTTGCTTGGCTCTGGTCTCCCCCGGCCCGGTCCGACCCCGGCGGAGGTGCGTCAGAGGGGCCGGGCCGCCGGCTCCGCCTCGGGTACCCGCCGCCGGCGCCTCCGCTTGAGCAACGCCCACGGCCCCCGCGGTCCCGTCGGCATGGCCGCCGTCACCTCGGTGCCGGCCTCCGACGCGGCCTCGGCCGCCGCGCGGGCCACCGGCAGGAAACCCTCGCGGCGCGACACGTCCGGCCGTTCCTCCTCCGGCCACAGACCCAGCGCCGCGCACACCGTGGGCAGGACGGCCATGGCCGCGGTCGCGTAGCCCTCGGCCGACGGGTGGTAGTTGTCCGGCCCGAACAGCTCCCGCGGATGCGCCTCGAACTCGGGGCCGAGCAGGTCGCCCAGCGACACCGTGCGCCCGCCCTGCTCCACCACCCCGATCGTCTGGGCCGCCGCCAGTTGCCGGGACGCCCGCCGGGCCAGCCAGCGCAGCGGCTGCTGCACCGGCTCGATGGTGCCGAGGTCGGGGCAGGTGCCGACCACCACCTCGGCGCCGGCCGTGCGCAGCCGTCGTACCGCCGCCGACAGGTGCCGTACCGAGCGGGTCGGGGGCATCCGGTGGGTGACGTCGTTCGCGCCGACCATGATCACGCAGATGTCCGGGACGGGGGAGGGCGCGGACAGCACCAGCGCGACCTGGCGGTCCAGGTCGTCGGACCGGGCGCCCGGCACCGCCACGTTCCGCAGCTCCACCGGGCGTTCCGCCACCGCCGCCAGCCCGGAGGCCAGCAGCGCCCCGGGGGTCTGGCCCACCCGGTGCACGCCCTGCCCGGCCGCCGTCGAATCGCCGAGCATGGTCAGGCGGAGCGGCGGTTCACCGGGGATGTCGTACGCGTGCCCGTACACGCCGTCGGCCACCGGCACCCGCCCCCCGCTGCCGTTGCCCACATGGCGCCGTGCCAGTCGCACCTCCGCCAGCACCAGACCGACGACGGCCGCGCCGATGAGCCCGACCCCGCCCCCGCCGTACGCCGCCCCGGCCGCGATGCGCCGGGCCACTCGTGCCCTCGACATCCTCGTCATGCGTCGCCGCCACCTCCTCGTAGCCGTACCCACTCCTTGCCCCGTACGGACCGTGCGCCAATCTCGACGGGGAGTGAACAACCGCCCGCGCCACACCGCTGGCCTTAGGCTGGCGGCACCACTACGAACAGTTCTTTTGCAGCGACCGGAGACAACGGTGCGATACCACGACTCGATGATCAGCCTCGTCGGCGACACCCCGCTGGTGCGGCTCAACAACGTGACCAGGGGCATCCAGGCGACCGTCCTGGCCAAGGTGGAGTACTTCAACCCGGGCGGTTCCGTGAAGGACCGCATCGCCCTGCGCATGATCGAGGCCGCGGAGCAGAGCGGGGAGTTGAAGCCGGGCGGCACGATCGTCGAGCCGACCAGCGGCAACACCGGCGTGGGACTCGCCATCGTGGCCCAGCAGAAGGGCTACAAGTGCATCTTCGTGTGCCCGGACAAGGTGAGCACCGACAAGATCAACGTGCTGCGCGCGTACGGCGCCGAGGTGGTCGTGTGCCCGACCGCCGTGGACCCGGAGCACCCCGACTCGTACTACAACGTCTCCGACCGGCTGGTGCGCGAGACGCCCGGCGCCTGGAAGCCCGACCAGTACTCCAACCCCAACAACCCGCTGTCGCACTACCACTCGACCGGCCCCGAGCTGTGGGAGCAGACCGAGGGGAAGATCACCCACTTCGTGGCGGGCGTCGGCACCGGCGGCACCATCTCCGGCACCGGCCGCTACCTGAAGGAGGCCAGCCAGGGCGCGGTCAAGGTCATCGGCGCCGACCCCGAGGGCTCCGTGTACTCGGGCGGCTCCGGGCGGCCGTACCTGGTCGAGGGCGTCGGTGAGGACTTCTGGCCGACCGCCTACGACCGCACCGTCGCGGACGAGATCGTCGCCGTCTCCGACAAGGACTCCTTCCAGATGACCCGCCGGCTGGCCAAGGAGGAGGGCCTGCTGGTGGGCGGCTCCTGCGGCATGGCCGTCGTGGCCGCGCTGAAGGTCGCCGAGCGGCTCGGCCCGGACGACGTCGTGGTCGTGCTCCTGCCCGACAGCGGCCGGGGCTACCTCAGCAAGATCTTCAACGACGAGTGGATGGCCGACTACGGCTTCCTGGAGGACGAGGGCCCCAGCGCCCGCGTCGGCGACGTCCTGAGCCACAAGGCGGGCGGTTCCATCCCGTCCCTGGTGCACATGCACCCGGAGGAGACCGTCGGCCAGGCCATCGAGGTGCTGCGCGAGTACGGCGTCTCGCAGATGCCCGTCGTCAAGCCGGGCGCCGGTCACCCGGACGTGATGGCCGCCGAGGTCGTCGGCTCGGTCGTGGAACGGGAGCTGCTCGACGCCCTCTTCAGCAAGCGGGCCTCGCTGGAGGACCCGCTGGAGAAGCACATGTGCGCCCCGCTGCCCCAGGTCGGCTCCGGCGAGCCGGTCGGCGACCTGATGCAGGTGCTGGGTTCGGCGGACGCCGCGATCGTGCTGGTCGAGGGCAAGCCGACCGGCGTGGTCAGCCGGCAGGACCTGCTGGCCTTCCTGGCCAAGGGCGGCACCAGGTAGCCGGCTCGGGCGAGGGCCCGGGTTCGCGGAAGTGGTACGAGGGCGTCATGTGCGCGCAGCACCCGCTTAACACGGGTCCGGCACAGTAGTGGGTGTCGGCAGGGGTGGGAGCGGCTCCCCGCCCAGGCCGGCGCCGAACGGCGCCAAGGACCTCCGGAGCGGCTCCCGGACCTCCATGGACGCCACGGACGCGTAGCCCGGCCCTGACCCGGCCCGCGTCCCTCGCGGGGACCGCCGTCGTCCCGCCCCCCGGAAACGGGGGTGCGGCGGTCCCCGCGCAACTCTTCGCGCCCGAACCGGCGCCGCTGCCGCGGACGGGGCCGCTCGCCGCCGTGGTTCCTCAGTCGCCGGCCGCGGCCGGCGTCGCGTTCCAACTCCCCAGCACGGCCAGCCGCTCCGCCGTCTCCGAACCCGGCTCCGGCGTGTACACCACGATCGTCTGTTCCGGGTCCGCCGGGACCGTCAGGGTCTCGTACGGCAGGGTCAGCAGGCCCGCGACCGGGTGCCGCACCTTCTTCACGCCGAACGCGCACTCGCGGACCTCGTGGTCCGTCCACAGCCGGCGGAACTCCTCGCTCTTCAGCGTCAGTTCGCCGACCAGCGCGCACAGGCCGGGGTCGTCGGCGTACCGGCCCGCCAGCAGCCGCAACTGGGCCACCGTCTGCGCGGCCACCGCCGTCCACTCCGGGTACAGCTCCCGGGAGGCCGGGTCGAGGAAGACCAGCCGGGGGACGTTCCGTTCGTCCGGTGCCAGGCGGCTGAAGCCGCCCACCGCGTCGCCGAGCGCGTTCCAGGCGAGCACGTCCATGCGGCGGCCCAGCACGAACGACGGGCTGCGTTCCATGCCGTCGAGGAGGAGCTGCACGCCGGGCCGGACGCGGGGCGCACCGGCCGGCTTCCGCCGCTGCCGGCGGGGGCGCGCCACCGTGCGCAGGTACGCGTGCTCCGTCTCGTCCAGCCGCAGCACCCGCGCGACCGCGTCCAGCACGGCGTCGCTCACGCTGGTCCCCCGGCCCTGCTCCAGCCGGATGTAGTAGTCGACGCTCACCCCCGCGAGCTGGGCCACCTCCTCGCGGCGCAGGCCCGGCACCCGGCGCCGCCCGTGTGAGGGCAGCCCGACCTCCTCCGGCCTGATGCGGGCGCGGCGCGAGCGCAGGAAGTCGCCCACCTCTGCTTCGGTCCAGTCCCCGTCCATGGCCCGATCGTAGGGGAACGGAGCCCGTCGATCGTGGTACTGGCAGACCCAGGAAAACCGCATCCCTGGGTAGGGCGGCCGGACGTGACGAGAGTGGTGCGGGCCGCCGGGGAGCAGCCCCGGCCGGCGATCCACGAGGGAGCACCCATGTCGTACGAGAACCTGTCCGGCCGTACCGCCGTGGTCACCGGGGCCGCCAGCGGCATCGGCGAGGCCGTCGCCCTGCACCTGGCCGCCGAGGGGGCCCGGGTGGCGCTGCTCGCCCGGCGCGCGGACCGGCTGGACGCGCTGGTGGAGAAGATCCGGGCGGCGGGCGGCCAGGCGCTCGCGGTGGCCGCCGACGTCACCGACGACGCGTCCGTGGCGGCCGCCCGGGACCGGGTCCACGAGGCGTTCGGCGCCGTCGACCTCGTCGTCAACAACGCCGGTGTCATGCTGCCGAACCCCGTCGAGGAGGGCCGGCTCGACGAGTGGCAGCGGATGCTGGACACGAACGTCACCGGCGTGCTGCGGGTCATCCGCGCCTTCAGCGCCGACCTGCTGGCCGCCGCGGCCGGGGGGCGCACCGCCGACCTGGTGAACATCTCCTCCATCGGCGCGCACGTGACCTTCCCGAACTACGCGGTGTACGGGGCGACCAAGGCGGCCGTCACCTACCTGTCGCAGAGCCTGCGCGGCGAACTGGGGCCGCGGGACGTCCGGGTCACCAACATCGAGCCGGGACTCACGGAGACCGAACTGGCGTCCCACGTCGGCAGCGCGGAGCTGTCCGGGCAGCTCGACGAGCTGTTCGGGGCGATCGGGGGACTGGCCGCGGCGGAGGTCGCCGACGTCGTCGCCTACGTCACCAGCCGCCCCCGGCACGTCAACCTGCGCCAGATCATGGTGCTGCCGACCCGGCAGGCGTGACCCCGCCGAGGGCGGTCGCCCGGTCCGACCGTCACTCGTCCCGCGCCGTGCCGTCGTGGCCGCGCCGGCCGGCGAGGAGGTCCGGGTGGAGCCGTACGGCCTGCACCCCGTTGACGCCGACGATGCCGAGCCAGGTGACCACCATCCCGGACAGCCCGGCGACCGCGCCCGCGATGGCGGACAGCGGGATCGCCAGGACCAGGGTGATCAGGGCGAAGCCGTAGCGCTCGCCCCAGGAGTCGGCCGGCTTCGGCCGCCGGGTCTCGCGGGCCGTCGCCATCTGCCGCTCGGCGAGCCGGCGCCGCACCCGGCGGTCCACCGCGTCGTCGATCCGCTGCTCGACCTTCTCCAGGAAGGACTCCACCAGCGCGGAGTCGTAGTCGTCGCCCAGTTCCCTGCGGGCGCGCACGGTCGCGTCCAGGTCCTTCCGCAGGTTCGGGTCCGTCCTGAGGCCGGCGTCCCGGGGATCGAGTGTGCTCATGGCGGTCAGCCTAGGGAGCGGCCGGCTCGACGGCACTGGGGTTAGCCCCCCGGTCGGGGTTCGGGCCGGCCACCGTGTCGCGGCGCGCGACCAGCCAGTACAGCAGCGCCGGTACGGCCAGACCGACGATCCAGGAGATGTCCGCACCGCCCAGCGGGTGCACCAGCGGGCCGGTGTAGAAGCTCGTGGCGAGGAACGGCAGCTGGGCGAGCAGACCGGCCGCGTACACGGCGAGGGCGTCCCAGCGCCAGGCGCCGTAGCGGCCGTGCGGGTCGGCGAGGGCCGGGAGGTCGTACCGCTCCTTGGAGACCACGTAGTAGTCGACCAGGTTGATCGCCGACCAGGGCGTGAAGAAGGTCAGCAGGAACAGCAGGAAGTCCTTGAAGGAGGACAGGAAGCTGTCCTTGCCCAGCAGGGCCACCGCGGTCCCGGCGACCATCACCAGCCCGATGTACGCGGCCCGGCCCGCCCGGGACAGCCGCCGCTGCCCGCGGAAGCCGCTCACGCTCGTCACCATGGACATGAAGCCGCCATAGGTGTTGAGGACGTTGACGGTGAGCTTGCCGAGCGCGATGACGAAGGAGAAGAAGGACGCGGCCAGGCCCGTGCCGCCGAGGGCGACGACGTAACCGACCTGGCTGTCCAGGAACGTCTCGCCCGCCGTGGCCGCGACCAGCACCCCGAAGGTCATCGACCACTGGGAGCCCAGCGCCGAGCCGGACAGCGTCCACCAGAAGGTGGCCTTCGTGGACGTCGTCCGCGGCAGATAGCGCGAGTAGTCCGCCACGTACGGGCCGAACGCCAGCTGCCAGGACGCCGACAGGGACACCGCCAGCAGGAACACCGGCAGCGAGAAGTGCGCGTCGTGCAGCAGCGCGGAGGTGTCGGCGCGGTCCAGGAGGCGTACGGCGAGGTAGACGAAGGCGAGCGCGCAGACGATGCTCGCGACCCGGCCGAGGGCGTGGATGACCCGGTAGCCGGCGGTCGCCATGACCGCCGTGACGGCCGCGAAGACGATGATCCCGGTGGTGTCGTCCGTGTGGGTCAGCTCGCCCACCGCCTGCCCGGCGAGCACGCTGCCGGACGCGAAGAAGCCGACGTACATCACGATCACCAGCAGCAGCGGTACGACCGCCCCGCGCACCCCGAACTGCGCCCGCGACTGGATCATCTGCGGCAGGCCGAGTTTCGGGCCCTGGGCGGAGTGCAGGGCCATCACGGCGCCGCCGAGCAGGTTGCCGAGCAGCAGGCCGACGACGGACCACACCACGTCCCCGCCGAAGACGACCGCCAGGGCGCCCGTGACGACGGCCGTGATCTGGAGGTTGGCCCCGAGCCAGAGCGTGAACTGACTGAAGGCCGTGCCGTGCCGTTCCTCGTCCGGGACGACGTCGATGGAGCGCAGTTCCACGAGCTGAGCCATGCGTTCTCCCCACGCTGGGCTGTATAACGGTATGCAGCGAGACACTGTCTGAATAGAAGGCCCGTGTTTGTCAATGCCTCGGCGCTGTACTCTCCCGGGGCGTCGAGGAATCCGGAGGGGGAGTACGTGATGAGCGGGACCGACAGCCCTGCCAACCGATTGCAGGCGCTCTTCGAGGGCCACCGGCTCACGCCGACCCAGCGGCGCATCGCGCACAGCATGGTGCGCCGGGCCGCCGACGTGCCCTTCCTGTCCAGCGTGGAACTGGCCGAACTGGCCGGGGTCAGCCAGCCGTCGGTGACCCGGTTCGCGGTCGCCCTCGGCTTCGACGGCTATCCCGCCCTGCGCAGACACCTGCGCGAGGTCGTCCCGGCCGAACCGGCCGCCGGGGTCTTCGCCTACAACGAGTACCAGCAGGCCGTCGAGGCCGAGATCGAGAACCTGAGGCACCTCGCCGAGCTCCTCGCCGACCCCCGCCCGGTGCAGCGGGCCGGCCGGATCCTCGCCGCCTCCCGCCCGCTGCCGGTGCTCGGCCTGCGCGCCGCCGCCTCCCAGGCGTACGGCTTCTCCTATTTCGCCGCCAAGGTGCACCCGGACGTCCGGCTGCTCCACGAGGGCGGCACGATGATCCACGACCGCATCGACGCCGCCGTCCGCGCGGGCGCCACCGCCCTGCTCTGCTTCGCGCTGCCCCGGCACCCGCGCGAGGTCGTGGACACCCTCGCCTACGCCAAGGACGCCGGCCTGACCGTGGTCACCGTCGCCGACTCCGCGTTCGCGCCCGTCGCCAAGCACTCCGACCTGCTGCTGCCCGCCGCCGTCGGCACCGGGCTCGCCTTCGACACCGCGTGCGCGCCGATGCTGCTCGGCCGGGTGCTGCTGGAGGCGCTGTGCGACGACCTGCCGGACGCCCAGGCCCGCCTGGAGGAGTTCGACGCGAAGGCGGCGGCCCGCGGCCTGTTCGTGGAATGACCGGGCCCCGCCACTCTCAGATTCGTCTCAGGTTCTGCTATTAGCTTGCCTGCGAGACACATGCGCTGGGGACACGTGACACGGGAGGCTGACGTGGCGCGCGGAGGACGCGGAGGACAGGGACTGGCTCGGGTGGCCGTCGTCGTACGGGCCGGGGCCGCACCGATGTGGTGGCTCGGGGTGGTCGCCGCGGGGATCGGGGCCGTGCCGGAGGGGGTGACCGGGCGCCGGATCGGCGTGCTGGCGGGGGCGGCGCTGTTCCTCGTCGGCGCGGCCGTCGTGGCACTCGTCCGGCGGGGCCGGTACACCGCCCTCTCCCGCGAAGTGGCCCGCGCGGGCAAGTACGACGTGCTCCAGGACCGGGCGGTGACCGTGCGCGCCTGGCGCCGGGGCCACCGCTGGTGGCTGCTGCTGGGCTGGGCGGTCGCGCTCGGTTCCGCCTTCGCCGTGCCCGCGGCCGGCGGCATGCTGCTGGCCGGGCTCGGCACCGGGCTGCGGCTGAAGGCCGCGTGGCTCGGGCGGCTGGAGCGGGCCCGGGAGACGCTGCTGTGGGTGCGCGTCGACTGGCTCGACCGGCGCGGCGGGCGCCCGGCGGGCAAGGCCGTCAAGGGCCTGCGCGGTACGGGCGTCGCGGCCGGCGACGCGGCCCCGGGCGGGGCCCGCCGCCGTACCGCCGCACTGGTCTGAGCCGCCGTCAGACCTCCAGCTCCGCCTCGATCCGCTTGAGCTGGTGCCGGGCCATCGCCAGGTTGGCCCGGCCGGAGTCGAGGACCAGGTACAGGAACAGCCCGTTGCCGCCGCGGCTGCTGAGCAGGCGGATCAGGTGGTACTGGTCGGAGAGGGTGATCAAGATGTCCTCGATGCCGCTCTTGAGGCCGAGCATCTCCATCGTGCGCATCTTGGCGCGGATGACGTCGGTGTTGCCGGCGGCGGCCACGTTCAGGTCGAAGGTCTTGCTGCCGCCCATCGTGCCCAGCGCCATCCCGCTGGTGTAGTCGACGAGCGCGACACCGGTAGCGCCCTCTATGGAGGTGAGGGCTTCCTTCAGCGCGGTCTCGGTGTTGGCCATGGTGGTCCTCTCAGCTGTCGGTTGCGGTGCGCGCCTCGGCGGCCGTGGTGCGGGGCGCGCGGGACGTGCGGGTCCGTGCGGGGGTGGTCCTCGGGAGCGGGCGTACGGCCTCGGCGGCGTCCAGCAGCTCCCCGATGCGGGCGCCGGCCCGGCGCCCCTCCAGGTGCAGCCGGCCGACGTTGACCCGGTCCTGCGCGAGCAGGGTCAGGACGGCGGTGCGGCCGGCCGCGTAGGTGGCGATGTAGCCGCGCTCGCCGCGCACCAGCAGCTCCCGGAAGCCGCCGTGCCCGGTGGCGTCGGTGACCCGCACGGCGACGCCGAGCGCGGCGGCGGTGAGCGCGGCCAGGCCCTCCGGGTCGACCCCGGGGGTGTCGTGGGCGACGACGAGGCCGTCGACGCCGGCCGCGAGGGCGCCGGTGAGCTGCGGTACCCGGGTGCGCAGCCGCAGCAGCTCCTCCAGGACGGTCCGCAGGTCCTCTTCGGCCACCATCAGGTCTCTCCTCTCGGCGGGGCGGTGCCGTTCAAAGCGCCTCCAGCGCATCCCTGAGCCTCTTCAGCAGCGCGATGTCGGGGTCGGTGGTGACCTGGCCGAGCGGGGGCGGGGGCGGTGGGGCGGACGGTGCGGTGGGCAGGGGTGCGATCTGCCCGGCCGCCGTCAGCCGGCGCACGTCGACCAGCGTGTGGAACGCCTGCCGGCCCAGGTTCCGGGCGATGTCGGCGGCCGTGCGGACGCCGTCCACGCGGTCCAGGACGGCCCGCTGCCGGGGTGTCACCGGGGTGGCGGGAGCGGCCTGGGTGGCCTGCGTGCCCGATGTGGCGGGCCCGGCCGGGTTCGCCGGGGCGCGGCCGGTGGCCGGGTCCGCCCGGATCAGCGGGGCGGTGTCGGCGGCCGGGTCGGGCCACAGCCGGTGCAGCAGCAGCCGGCGGCGCAATGTCTCGCGTTCCAGCGCGACCACCGGCACCGAGGGCAGCGGGCCGAGCCGGGGTGTGGAGTCGTACCGGAACCGTCCCGGCGTGCTGCTCGGCGCCAGCGCGAAGTACCCGGCGTCGTAGAGCGCGTCCAGATGGCACAGCTCCAGCGCACCGGTGGGCAGCACCCCCGAGCGCAGCAGGAGTTCGGCCGCGAGCAGGGGTCCCGTGGTCCGGGCCGCCGCCTGCTGCCAGGCGGTGGCCGCGAGGGTGCCGTGGGCCGTGAGGAGCACGTCGAGGCCGGGGGCGAGGGGGCTCTCGGCGTGCACCACCCGGCCCTCGGCGAGGTGCAGGACGCCGTGTTCGCGGACCAGGACGCCGGTGGCCCGCTCCTCGGCGAGCCGGGTGAGCATCGGGGACAGGGCGCGCCCGGCCCCCTTGTCCCGGACCGGGAGGGCCGGCGGCGGGGTGCTGACCACGGTCATCCCAGCACCAGCCGGGCGGCCATCTCACCGAGCCGGATCCGGGCGAGCGCGAGGTTGCCCTCCTCGCGGCCGAGCCACAGGTGCAGGAACACGCTGCTGTCGAAGGACGTGTCCACGAAGCGCAGCAGGTGGTAGCTGTCCCCGTTGCTGATGATCACGTCCTCCACGGGGGGCAGGTCGTCGCCGCCCGCCGCGAAGGTGCCGTGCTCGGCGGCCATCCGGGCGAGTTCGGCGGCCTCGGCGGCGGTCGTCTCGTGGTCGCCGCCGGGCGCCTCCCCGACCGCGCCGAGGGCCAGTCCGCTCGTCCAGTCCACCAGGGCGGCGCCCCGGGCACCGGGCAACCGCATCGCTTCCAGCAGGCACTCGTCGATTCCGGGCACCGTGGCTCCCCTCCCGCCTGGGACTCCGGTTGAGTGACGCCGACACTACGCAACGTGTGTGCGGGAGGTGAGGCCTTTGGCATTTTCCGCTGGAACATGCGCCGGGCGTACTAGTGTGGGTCAACTGACCTGTGGGACACGGGAGTTGATCACCGCGGCGCAGGGTGCCCGCCGGTGGCGCCCGGGAGGCCGGTCAGCGCGGACGCGTGCGCCCCTCCCGACTCCGCCACCACCTCCTCGACGGTCTGCGGCTCCCGTACGGTGGCGAAGGCGACGCCGCCCTCGCCGTCCGGCGCGTAGCCGTGGATGCCCGGCCGGGCGAGGGAGTTGTACGCGTAGTGGTGGGCGAAGTAGTACGCGCCCGTGTCCAGCGCCGCCGCGTAGTCGCCCTGCTCCAGCAGCGGCAGCGCGCGCCCCTCGGCGAGCAGGTCGCCCGAGAAGCAGGCCGGCCCGGCCACGTCCTGCACCACCTCCGGCCCCGCCTTCGGCCGCCCCCCGGCGTCGTACGCGGCGATCCGCAGCGGCCACGCCCCCGGCACGTACACCGTCCGCGTCGCCACCTGCACGCCCGCGTGCGTCACCGCGATCCGCCGCCCGCCCGCGCTCTTGGCGTACTCCACCCGGGCCACCACCGTCCCGTACTTGGCCAGCAGCGACCGCCCGAACTCGGTCACCAGCCCGTACCGCCCGTCGAACAGTCCCGGCACCTGCTCGGCGAGCAGCCGCGCGTAGGCGGCGTACGACGGTGTCGTCTCCTCCGACGCGAGGTTCACCGGCAGCCCGCCGCCGATGTCGACCGTGTCGACCTGCCGCCGCCCGACGACCGCGTTGATCTCCTCCGCGAGCGCGTACACCTCCGCCACGCCCCGCGCCAGCAGCGGCAGCGGGATGCCCTGCGAGCCGGTGTGCGCGTGCAGCCGGGTCAGCCACGGCCGCTCCGCGTACGCCCGGACGACCCAGTCGCGCGCCCCCGCGTCCCGCAGCGCCACCCCGAACTTCGAGGTCCGCGTCGCCGTGGAGGTCGCCCCGATGGTGCCGCCGCCGATCTGCGGGTTGACCCGGAGACCGAGCGGGGACCGGGTGGGCGTGGCACGCACGAGGGCGTCGAGCCGGTCCAGTTCCTGCGGGTTGTCCGCGTTCACCGCGATGCCCAGGGCCAGCGCCTCGCGCAACTCGGCCGGGGTCTTGGCCGGCGAGTCCAGCACCGTCCGGGCGGGCGGCACCCCGGCCGTCCGGGCCAGCGCCAGCTCGCCGGGGCTCGCCACCTCCGCGCCGATGCCCGCCTCGTGCAGCAGCCGCACCACCGGCACCAGCGGGGTCGCCTTCACCGCGAAGGCGTGCAGCACCGGTGTGCCGGGCGGCACGACCGCGTCGAACGCCGCCCGCAGCGCCGCCGCCGACTCCCGGATGCCGACGACGTCCAGCAGGCCCACCACGGCCGCGTCCGGACCCAGCAGTCCCCGCTCGACGGCGGCCCGCACGGCCCGGTCCCGGCGGGCCGCCCGCCCCCGCGCCTCGCTCCCGATGTCCCCGACCGTCTCGATCTCCGCCACGGCTTCTCCGTCCTACTCCCGGCTACCGGTGCATCCAGCCAAACACCCGCCGCGCGCGGACGGGGCCGTCCCGCCGTATTGACTAGCTCTATTCAGACCTACAGGATGTGAATAGACGTAGGCACTGGAGGAGGCAGACGATGTCGGGACCCCGCCCCGTACGAGCACCGCGCGGCACGGAACTGAACGCCCTGGGCTGGCAGCAGGAAGCCGCCCTGCGCATGCTCCAGAACAATCTCGACCCCGAGGTCGCCGAGCACCCCGACAAGCTCGTCGTCTACGGCGGCACCGGCAAGGCCGCCCGTGACTGGCGCTCCTTCGACGCCATGGTCCGCACCCTGAAGACCCTCAAGCAGGACGAGACCATGCTGGTCCAGTCCGGCCGCCCGGTCGGCGTGATGCAGACCCACGAGTGGGCCCCGCGCGTCCTCATCGCCAACTCCAACCTGGTCGGCGACTGGGCCAACTGGGAGGAGTTCCGCCGCCTGGAGGCCCTCGGCCTGACCATGTACGGCCAGATGACCGCCGGCTCCTGGATCTACATCGGCACCCAGGGCATCCTCCAGGGCACCTACGAGACCTTCGCCGCCGTCGCCGCGAAGAAGTTCGGCGGCACCCTGGCCGGCACCATCACCCTGACCGCCGGCCTCGGCGGCATGGGCGGCGCCCAGCCGCTCGCCGTGACCATGAACGACGGCGTCGCGATCTGCGTCGACTGCGACCCGCGCGCCATCGAGCGCCGCATCGAGCACCGCTACCTGGACGTCAGGGCCGACTCCCTGGACCACGCGCTCCGGCTGGCCGTCGAGGCCCGGGACGCGCGCCGCCCGCTGTCCATCGGCGTCCTCGGCAACGCGGCCGAACTGGTCCCGCAGCTCCTCGCGATGAACGCCCCCATCGACATCGTCACCGACCAGACCTCCGCCCACGACCCGCTGGCGTACCTCCCGGTGGGCGTGGCCTTCGAGGACATGGCCGCCGAGGCGGCCAAGGACCCGGCCGGCTTCACCACCCGCGCGCGCGAGTCCATGGCGAAGCACGTCGAGGCCATGGTCGGCTTCATGGACGCCGGCGCCGAGGTCTTCGACTACGGCAACTCCATCCGGGGCGAGGCCCAGCTCGCCGGCTACGACCGGGCGTTCGCCTTCCCCGGCTTCGTCCCCGCCTACATCCGCCCGCTGTTCTGCGAGGGCAAGGGCCCCTTCCGCTGGGCGGCCCTGTCCGGCGACCCGGCCGACATCGCCAAGACCGACAAGGCGATCCTGGAGCTGTTCCCCGAGAACGAGTCCCTCGCCCGCTGGATCAAGATGGCCGGCGAGCGCGTCCACTTCCAGGGCCTGCCCGCCCGCATCTGCTGGCTCGGCTACGGCGAGCGGGACAAGGCCGGCGAGCGGTTCAACGACATGGTGGCGAGCGGTGAGCTGGCCGCGCCGCTGGCCATCGGCCGTGACCACCTCGACTGCGGGTCCGTCGCCTCGCCGTACCGGGAGACCGAGGCCATGCTCGACGGGTCCGACGCGATCGCCGACTGGCCGCTGCTGAACGCGATGGTCAACGTGGCCTCGGGCGCCTCCTGGGTGTCCATCCACCACGGTGGCGGCGTGGGCATGGGGCGGTCCATCCACGCCGGTCAGGTCACCGTGGCCGACGGTACGAAGCTGGGTGGCGAGAAGATCCGGCGCGTCCTCACCAACGACCCCGGGATGGGTGTCATCCGGCACGTGGACGCGGGCTACGACATCGCCGAGTCGGTCGCGGCCGAGCGGGGGGTCCGCGTGCCCATGCGTGAGGGTGACGAGGCGTGACGGCAGGCGAGGGCGGGCACGGCGACTCTCCCGCCCAGCGGAACGACGTCCGCCGGCCCGGGACCTCCTTCCAGGAGATGTGGCGCGAGCTGCTCCCCGTCGGCCGGCACCCCGACTCCGGCGGTTACCGGCGCTACGCCTGGACCGGGGCGGACGCCGAGTGCCGGGCCTGGTTCCGGCAGCAGGCCGAGGACCGCGGGCTCGCCCACGAGGTCGACCGGAACGGGAACCAGTGGGCCTGGCTGGGGGATCCGGCCGCCGGGGACGCCGTCGTCACCGGGTCGCACCTGGACTCCGTGCCGGACGGCGGGGCCTTCGACGGGCCCCTCGGGGTCGTGTCGTCCTTCGCCGCGCTGGACGAACTGCGCGGCCGGGACGTCGAGTTCGCCAAGCCGCTCGCCATCGTCAACTTCGGGGACGAGGAGGGCGCCCGGTTCGGACTCGCCTGCGTCGGCTCCCGGCTCACCGCCGGGCAGCTCACCGCCGAGCAGGCCCACCGGCTCACCGACGGGGACGGGATCACCCTGCCCCGGGCCATGGAGGCGGCCGGGTACGACCCCGACGCCATCGGGCCCGACCCCGAGCGGCTGGCCCGGATCGGCGCCTTCGTGGAGCTGCACGTCGAACAGGGCCGCGCGCTGGACCTGTCCGGCGACCGGGTCGGCATCGCCAGTGCCATCTGGCCGCACGGGCGGTGGCGGTTCGACTTCCGGGGCGAGGCCAACCACGCCGGCACCACCCGGCTGGTGGACCGCCGCGACCCGATGCTGTCGTACGCCGAGACCGTGCTCGCCGCCCGCCGCGAGGCCGAACTCGCCGGTGCCGTGGCCACCTTCGGGAAGATCGCCGTCGAGCCCAACGGGGTGAACGCGATCCCCTCCCTCGTACGCGGATGGCTCGACTCCCGGGCCGCCGACCAGGACACCCTGGACACGGTGGTCGGCGGCATCGAGAAGGCGGCCCGGGAGTACGCCGACGCCCACGGCATCGACCTCGACGTCGTCCGGGAGTCCTTCACCCCGGTCGTGGAGTTCGACCACGCCCTGCGGGACGAACTCGGCCGCATCCTGGGCAAGGACACCGGCCTCACGGTGCCCGTCCTCGGGACCGGCGCGGGACACGACGCCGGGATCCTCTCCGGGAGCATCCCGACCGCCATGCTGTTCGTGCGCAACCCCACCGGTGTCTCGCACTCCCCGGCCGAGTCCGCCGCCGAGGACGACTGCCTGGCCGGGGTGCGCGCACTCGCCGACGTACTGGAAGGACTGGTCCGCAGGTGACCAAGGGGACCTACTGGCTGGAGCACGCCTGGCTCGGCACCTATGTCGAGCCGGGGGTCACGGTGGAGGTGGCGGACGGCCGGATCGCTGCCGTGCGCACCGGGACGCCCACGCCGCCGCCCGGCGCCGAGGTGCTGCGCGGGCTCACCCTGCCGGGGCTCGCCAACGCCCACAGCCACGCCTTCCACCGGGCACTGCGCGGCACCGTCCAGGTCGGCTCCGGGACCTTCTGGACCTGGCGCGAGGTGATGTACTCCGTCGCCGACCGTCTGACCCCGGAGACCTATCAGGCCCTGGCCCGCGCGGTGTACGCCGAGATGGCCCTCGCCGGCATCACCTGTGTCGGCGAGTTCCACTACGTGCACCACGCCCCCGGCGGCACCCCCTACGCCGACCCCAACGCCATGGGGGAGGCGCTGATCGCCGCCGCCGCCGAGGCCGGCATCCGGATCACCCTCCTCGACACCTGCTACCTCTCCGCCGGCTTCGGCGAGCCGCCCACCGCCCACCAGCAGCGGTTCTCCGACGGCAGCGCGGAGGCATGGGCCGAACGCTGTGCAGTTCTCAAGGAGCGGGACCACGCGCGGATCGGGGCGGCGATCCACTCCGTACGGGCCGTGCCCGCCCGGCAGTTGGCGACCGTGGCACGCTGGGCCGAGGAGCGGCGGGCCCCGCTGCACGTGCACCTGTCGGAGCAGACCGCCGAGAACGACGCCTGCCTCGCCGCGCACGGCCGCACGCCCACCCGGCTGCTCGCCGACCACGGCGTCCTCGGGCCGCGCACCACCGGGGTGCACAACACCCACCTCACCGACGAGGACATCACCCTGCTCGGCGACTCGGGCACCGGCACCTGCATGTGCCCGACGACCGAACGGGACCTGGCCGACGGCATCGGCCCGGCCGTCGCCCTCCAGCGGGCCGGCTCCCCGCTCTCCCTCGGCTCCGACAGCCACGCCGTCATCGACCTGCTCGAAGAGGCGCGCGCCATGGAGCTGAACGAGCGGCTGCGCACCCGCACCCGGGGCCACTGGACGGCCGCCGCCCTGCTGCGGGCCGCCACCGCCGACGGCCACGCCGCCCTCGGCTGGGACGACGCCGGCGCCATCGAGCCCGGCGCGCTCGCCGACCTGACGACGATCGCCCTGGACTCGGTCAGGACGGCCGGGACACTGCCCAGGCTGGGCGCCGAGACGGCCGTATTCGCGGCGAGCGCGGCGGACGTACGGCACACGGTCGTGGGCGGCCGGCACGTCGTACGCGACGGCGTGCACACGCTCGTACCCCATGTGCCGCAGGCGCTGGCCGCCGCCGTCGAAGCCCTGCGCGGCTGAGCAACGCCGACCCCCACGAGGACGACACCATGAGCAGCAGCACCGTCATCACCAACATCGCCACGCTGGTCACCAACGACCCCTCCCTGGGCGACAACTCCCCCCTCGGCCTGGTCCAGGACGCGGCCGTCGTCATCGACGGCGACCGTGTCGTGTGGACCGGTGAGTCAAGCAAAGCACCCGCCACTGACAACCGGGTCGACGCGGGCGGCCGGGCGGTGCTGCCGGGCTTCGTGGACTCCCACTCCCACCTGGTCTTCGCGGGCGACCGGACGCAGGAGTTCAACGCCCGCATGTCCGGCCGCTCCTACACGGCCGGCGGCATCCGCACCACGGTCGCGGCCACCCGGGCCGCGAGCGACGCGGAACTGGAGGCGAACCTCACCCGCTACCTCGACGAGGCCCTCCGCCAGGGCACGACCACCTTCGAGACCAAGTCGGGCTACGGCCTCACCGTCGAGGACGAGTCCCGCGCCCTGCGCCTCGCGGCGCGGCACACCGACGAGGTCACGTACCTCGGCGCGCACATCGTCTCCCCGGACTACGCCGACGACCCGGCCGCCTACGTCGCCCTGGTCACCGGCGAGATGCTGGACGCCTGCGCGCCGCACGCCCGCTGGATCGACGTCTTCTGCGAGAAGGGCGCCTTCGACGGCGACCAGGCCCGCGCGATCCTCACGGCCGGCAAGGCGAAGGGCCTGCACCCGCGCATCCACGCCAACCAGCTCTCCCACGGCCCCGGCGTCCAGCTGGCCGTCGAACTGGACGCGGCGAGCGCCGACCACTGCACCCACCTCACGGACGCGGACGTGGACGCCCTGGCCAACAGCGCGACGGTCGCCACCCTGCTCCCCGGCGCCGAGTTCTCCACCCGCGCCGAGTGGCCGGACGCCCGTCGGCTGCTGGACGCGGGCGTGACGGTCGCCCTGTCCACCGACTGCAACCCCGGCTCGTCCTTCACCTCCTCCCTCCCCTTCTGCATCGCCCTGGCCGTCCGCGACATGCGGATGACCCCGGACGAGGCGGTCTGGTCGGCCACCGCGGGCGGCGCGGCGGCCCTGCGCCGCACGGACATCGGCCGCCTCACCCCCGGCGCCCTGGCCGACCTGACCCTCCTGGACGCCCCCAGCCACGTGCACCTGGCCTACCGCCCGGGCGTACCCCTGGTCAGCGGCGTGTGGCGGCGCGGGGTCCGGGTGGTGTGAGCGCCGTCAGTCCTGGGCCGTGCGCCAGGCGATCAACGCACTGCGCGCCAGCGCGCGTTCCTTCCGGCGTCCGGGCAGAAGGGCAGGCCTGCTCCCGGCTGTCTTGGCGAAGTCGGGGAGCAGCCCGCGGTCGCTGATCTCCTGAAGCATCACGAACAGGGGTGTTCGGCCCAGCCCCTGGGGCGTGAGCAGGTCCTGGTGCGCCTTGCAGACACCGGTGAAGACACGCGAGAACTGCTCCAGGGACAGGCTGTCCAGGAGGGTGCGGGTCAAGGACCGCCAGTGCTCGCCGGACATCCGTCCCAGCCAGGCGTCGTGCACGGCCAGCCACACGTGATCCGTGTCGAGCCTTCTCGCGAAATCGGTGATGAGCAGGGAATGGAGCTCACGCCACTCGGACTTCGACGCCAGCAGCAGGAGCGTCAGCGTGTGTTCGCCGATACGGCCGAACGCCGCTGGGTGAAGGTTCCTGACCGCGGCCTTCTCATCGGCCGGGATGCGTGCCATGACCTGAGCCATATCGTCCAGGCCGCGCGGGGACTCCAGCAGAGCGGCGAGGACGCTGTGCGGCCCTGCCGGGCGCAGCATCAGGATCTGATCCGTTCCCGGATCCCACTGGTCCGGCCACAGGGTGTGGAGTACCGCGATGTCCTGCGGCGTCATGACCAGACAGGCCTCGGCGGCGAGGAGCCCGGCCCTCTTGGCGGCTTGGTGGGCGAAGGATGGTGTCCACTGCCGGTCCAGTGTGCGCTTGCCGAAAGCGGCCACGTCCTCGACGCTGCGGACGCGGGCCACCTCACGCACGACGTGGTCGCCGTGCAGTCGGTCGCCGCGGTGGTCCAGCCAGGCGACCAGGTCGGAGAGCTCGTCCACGGGCCGGGTCAGCGCCGCCTCGGTGAGGTCACGGGCCGCTTCCCTGGTACGGCCCGTTTCCCAGTGCGCCGTCAGCTGGTCCTGAAGGATCTCCAGGGGGAGCGCGATACCGCCACCCTCCCCAACGCGCGCGGCCAGTTCCTCCTCCATCTCCCTGACCTGGGTTTCCAGAGCGGCGCATCGGCGTTCGGCGTTGGCGCGGGCGGCGACCACCTCTGCCAGCTCGGCCCGGAGCCGGGCGACCTCGTGGGCCAGGCTGTCGTTGTCGGCGACGTGTTCGGCCGGCGCCTCCACATCCGCGCCACCGGCGCTGGGCCGGCCGGCGAACCAGTCCTGGCGTACCTGCTGCAATTCGGCGTGCAGCCGTGCGATCTGATGCTCCTTCTTCTCCAGCAGGTCGTGCAGCGCCTCTTGGTGTCTGGCCAGGAGCTCGGCCTCGCGCTGCGTCTTCTCCATCTCGGCCCGCAGCGACTCCAGTTCGTACACGGCCGGGTCGCACACGCGCAGGGCCGCCAGGCGCAGTGCGCGCAGCTTCGAGTGGACCTCGGGCTGAACAGGGGTGCCGCGCACGGATTCCACCTCGCGGACCAGCCGGTCGATGAAGTCCTGCGTGGCCACTCGTCGGCCGCGGAGCGCTCGTGACACCACCGACTTGTCGAGCGAGACGCGGACCGCGTACGCGCTCTGGGACATCCCCAGGGTGTTGAAGAGCGTGGTCAACGCGTTGCCGAGTGCGGCGACCTCGGGGATCCCACCCCGCTCCAGGCTCCCCGAACCCCTGGTCGCAGGCAGCGCCTCCGTCACTGAGATCCCCCTCTTGTTGACCTCGCATCGGCAACCCGTGCGTCTGCCGCAACGGGTGCGCGCTTCTGCACGGTGGTGTCCCGGAGAGTCCCTCCCACGGATTGGAGCCGTCGAACCATGACACCGTCCTGGACCGCCGTGGTCGCGGGCAGCCGCTGGCTGCAACGTGTCCTTGTCGTCCTCTGCGCAATCGTTCCGCTGCTTGTCGTCACCCTCGCCTGTACGCCGGCGTTGGTCGTACTCCCGTTCCTGCCGGCGCACAGCGCTCGTGCCACGGCGATCGTGCGGCAGCTCATCGCATGGACCCGCACCGCGCTGATCGCCAGCCGGAGCCGGTGAGCGGCGCAGACCCGGGCGACAGGAGGATTCCCGCGCGAACGGTGGTCTACCGCCCGACTCCGCCGGCGCGGCCGCGGTCGAACGGTCGTGTCCGCCGCTTTCACCGCGCCCCCGCCCGCCACCGCTGCCCACGGCCGTTGGACAGGGCGCGCAGGGACACGCCGTCGCCGTCGTCCGGGGTCACCGCCGTCCCGACGGCGACGGCCGGGCGGATCGTGCCGTCGGGGCCGACGGTGAAGCGGAGGTTCTCGCCGTTGCGGCCGTGGACCGAGTCGCACTCCCAGATGCCCACGCCCCGGTCGGCCGAGCCCCGGCTGTCCAGGCAGAAGTCGTCGTCGGCCGCCGAGCGGAGCACGCCCAGGGAGGCGTCGACGCTCCAGCGCTGGGTCGCGGAGGAGTCGCAGGGGGCCGTGACGACGTCGTCGCCCTTCGCCAGGTCGCCGTCGCGGATGTCCAGGCAACGGCCCGTGGCGAGGTTGACCACCTGGGCGTAGGCGGCGCCCGGCGGGGCGGGCGGGGGCGTCGGACGGGGCGTCTCGCGGCGGGGCGGGGTGGGAGTCGGGCGGTGTGAAGGCGGGGTGGGGGACGGGGGTTCGGACGTGGGGGACGGGGAGGGGGACGGCGGCGGGGGGAGCGAGACCGTTGCCGTCACCGTCACCGAGGAGGCTGCGGGGGGCGCCGCCGGGCGCCGGTCGGTGGAGTGCGCGGGGCTGAACAGGAGGACCAGCAGCGGGGTCAACGCCACGCCCAGGGCCGCCGAGCCCAGCAGGACGCGACCGCGGGGCGGCCGGCCCGGCGGGGCCGCCGTCGTGGGTACGGCGGCGGGTCCGGGGCGCTCGTCCCGGCGCAGGTACGTCGTTCCGCGCCACGGCAGCAGGCCCTCGGCCAGGGTCTGCCGGGGCGCGTCCCGCAGCTCCCGCACCTCCTCGAACGCGGCCGTGCAGTGCGGGCAGCGCGCCATGTGGGTGTCCAGGTCGGCGCTGCGACGCGGGGCGTCCGGCCGTACCGCCTCCTCGATCAGCCGCCGGAAGTCCGCGCAGCGCGGGTCGTCGGAGGCGGCCAGCCGGTGCCGCAGGCAGGCCCCGGCCAGGGCGGTGAGGGCCCGCGGGGTGTCGTGGGGGACGTCCGCGCGGCCGAGGCCGAGGAAGGCGGCGGTGCGCTCCTCGGGTTCCGCGTCGAGGACGCCGTACCAGAGCAGTCCCTGGGCGCGGGACGGCAGCGACTGGAAGGCCGGGAGCAGGGGCGGGGTCGGGCCCCCCGGGCGGCCGGCCGTGGTCAGCACCAGCAGCAGGCCCGGGTCGACGCCCGCGGCGCGTTCGTCGCGCGCCCAGTCCGCCGCCAGCCGCACGGTGAGCAGCAGCAGCCGGTGGCGCAGGGGGAGGGGCGGTTCGACGCCCCGGGCCGTCTCGCGGGCCGCCGTGGTGAACGTCTCCGCCGCCAGCCGCCTGGCCGCGGGCTCGCTCGTCGCGCACAGCCGGGCGTAGGCGAGGACCGCCGGGTGGTGGCGGTGGCGCAGCTCCCGCAACGCCGGGTAGGCCGTGGGCGCGGGGGAGCGCAGCAGTCCGGTCAGCCGTGCGTCCGGCGCGTTGTCGTGGTCCCCCGCCGTGGCGTGGCCCCGCTCAGCCATGCAACACCCTCCGTCCCGAGAAGGCCGCTGACATACCAGCCAGTCTGGGGACCCATGGTGGTGGACGGGGAAGGCCCCGGGCAGAGGTTTCCGTGAGGAACCGCATAACGGTTGGGCCGCTGGGCACCCGGCACCCGGCGCGGTGGGTGACGGGACGGCGGAGCGGCCCGGCATTCCGGCCGGGCCGCTCACCGCAGTGCGGGGAAGCGCGAGTTCCGTGCGGAGCTCACTCCTCCAGCGTCAGCCCCTTGCGCAGCCGTACCAGCGTGCGCGACAGCAGCCGGGACACGTGCATCTGGGAGATGCCGAGTTCCTCGCCGATCTCCGACTGGGTCATGTTCGCCACGAACCGCAGGGAGAGGATCTTGCGGTCCCGGGGCGGGAGTTCGGCGATCAGGGGCTTGAGCGACTCGATGTACTCGATGCCTTCGAGCCCGTGGTCCTCGTATCCGATGCGGTCCGCGAGCGCGCCCTCGGACTCGTCCTCCTCCGGCTGGGCGTCCAGCGACGCGGCGGTGTAGGCGTTCGAGGCGGCCATGCCCTCGACGACCTCGTCGTTGGAGATGCCCAGCCGCTCGGCCAGTTCCGCGACCGTGGGGGCGCGGTCCAGTTGCTGCGCCAGCTCGTCGCCGGCCTTGGCCAGGTCGAGCCGCAGCTCCTGGAGCCGGCGCGGGACGCGCACGGACCACGAGGTGTCACGGAAGAACCGCTTGATCTCGCCGATGATGGTCGGCATCGCGAAGGTGGGGAACTCGACGCCGCGGGAGAGTTCGAAGCGGTCGATCGCCTTGATCAGGCCGATGGTGCCGACCTGGATGATGTCCTCCATCGGCTCGCTGCGGGAGCGGAAGCGGGAGGCGGCGAACTTGACGAGCGCGAGGTTGAGCTCGACGAGGGTGTTGCGGACGTACGCGTGCTCGTGCGTCCCTTCCTCCAGCGACTCCAGGCGCTCGAAGAGGGTCTTGGACAGGGCCCGCGCGTCGACCGCGCCGATCTCGTCGTAGGGGGGGATCTCCGGGAGTCCCTCGAAGGGGTCGAGGGGGCCGATGGGATGATCCAGTTGTTCCGGTGGGGGTGTCGACGTCGCGAGCGGGGTAGGCGATGCGTCGAGCCGGGGTGACATGGGTGTCCTCCATCGTTCTCGGCATATGGCTGCCGAAGCCAGTACGTGCACTGCGGTGTGCGGCGCCTCCGAAGCCGGCGTGTAGGGGTGTGTGTCCTTACTAGCCCTACCCGCTGCACCGAGCGAGTCGCAAGTGCGTTCTGTAGCTATATGTCCGTTTCTGCGCGGATGTTCGGGTGTCGGAGTGCGCATGGAAGGCGTAATGTTCGAGGGCATCAGCAGCCACGACCTCGGGAGAGAGACGGCATGGACCACGGGACGGTCGGCAGCGCACAGTCGGGCCGGCTTCTGGTGGAGGTGCGGGAAGAGGGCTCCAGCGCCGTTGTGACACCGGCGGGTGAGCTCGATCACCACACCGCCGATCTTTTGCGTGAGCCCCTCGACGACCTCCTGGCCAAGGGCTTCTCGCGGCTCGTAGTGGACTGCTCACGCCTGGAGTTCTGCGACTCCACGGGGCTGAACGTCCTGCTCGGCGCCCGCCTGAAGGCGGAGGCCGCCGGCGGCGGGGTCCACCTGGCCGGGATGCTGCCGGTGGTCGCCCGCGTGTTCGAGATCACCGGGGCCGAGGCGGTCTTCACCGTCCACGACTCCCTGGAGGCGGCCCTGGCCGAGGGTGCCGACTGATCCGCCGCCCCGGCGTCCGGTCCGGTCCCTCGCCGCTTCTCGTGGGCGTTACATGCATCACGTCCAAAACGGGGGGTGTTCCGTCGGATCGGTCGGGCAGGAGAGGGCAGAAGAAGGCGGGAGGCATTCCGCCGGCTGTCGGCCGTCCACCGGGCACCGGTGGCCGGAGGGCGCCCGGGACGGGGCGTGCGTCCGGCGGACGGGCGGGTATGGATCTCCTGGCCGGGCGGCGTGCGGACGGCCGCCGGGCGGTGTGCGGACGGCGCGCGGACGACGACGTTCGGGTGGCGTGCGGACGACATCCCGACCGGACGGGGCCCAGGGTGCCGACGGTGCCGGGCCTTCGACAGGACTGACCGGCCCGAGACCACGGCCGGACTATTGACCGGACTTTTGAATCGTGAACTGGCGAATCGGTGAGGTGAAGCGCTGATGAGCACCACCCGGCCTTACTCGCCGGGCGACCGCGGCCCGGAGCCCAGCGGCGCTTCCGGGGCGTCCGAGGGGGCTGCGCCGACCGTCGGCGCGGCCACGGGGGCAGCCGCGCCGTCCGTGCCGTCCGGGCCGCCGGGCCCGGCCGACGGCGCCCCGCAGCCCCGGGGCCGGCAGGTCCGCAGGCTGCGCCTGGAAGGCGAGAGCGGGGTCGTCCCGCTCGCCCGCGACTTCACCCGCCAGGCGCTGTACGCATGGGGCTGGCTGCCCGCCGCCACCGCCGACCGGCGGGCCGCCGCCGAGGACGTGCTGCTCGTGGTCTCCGAACTGGTCACCAACGCCTGCCTGCACGCCGAGGGCCCCGACGAACTGCTCCTCGCCTGCGACAACAAGGTGATCCGGCTGGAGGTCTCCGACCGGGGCGCCGGCCAGCCGGCCCCGCGCACCCCGCACCGCGCCGGCCGGCCCGGCGGGCACGGCATGTTCATCGTGCAGCGGCTGTGCCTGGACTGGGGCGTGGTCCGCGCCGCCGGCACGCCGGGCAAGACGGTCTGGGCGGAACTGGGCGCTCCCGCCTGAGCACCGGTGGAGGCCACCCGGGAGCACTCGGGTCCCCGCCTCCACTCCGACACCGCTTCGCGCACGCCGGATCACCACAACTCCGGCGTGTGACGTGTCTTCCTTCCTCGCGACCCCGGGCGTACCTTGACGGCCAAATCTGATATGCCGTCAGGAATGGATGGGGTGGGCCGACCGTGTCGTACCCGAAACGAACCGCCGCGCTCGCGTCCGCCGCGGCCCTGGCCGGCTCGGCGGTGCTGCTGGCCGCGCCGACGGCCCACGCCGACGTCGTCGACGTCAACTACCGCTGTCAGACGCCGATCGGGGTCAAGAGCGCCGTCTCGCCGATCGACATCAAGGGCGTCAGGAGCGGCGGTAGCTACAAGATCACCATGTCCTGGCGGAAGGGCGTCTCCTCCAGCCCGGTCGAACTCGGCAAGGGGGCGATGAGCCCGAGCGCCACGATCAGGCTGGGCGGTGCCGGCAGTGGCACGCTCGCGGTCAGCGGACCCGCCAACGACGCGGCGATCCCGGCCGACACGCCGATCAAGATCAGCGACCTGAGCGGCACCTACACGCCGAAGAAGAGCGGCAAGGTCACCTTCACGGCGGGCACGCTCACGATCAAGGCGCTCGGTACGACGACGACCTGCACGCCGACGAACGGTCCGGGGCCGTCCCTGACCCTGGACGTGACAGCGCCCGGCGGCTCGTCATCGTCATCGTCCACATCGGGTGGCACCTCCTCCGCCGGGCAGCTTCCGCAGACCGGCCCCGAGGACTCCGCGGTCGCGCTCGGCACGCTCGGCGGCACGGTCCTCCTCGCGGGCGCGGCGGGCACGCTGTGGCTGACCCGACGGGGTCAGACCGCTCGGCGCTGACCGGTCGGGCAGACGCCGGGCCCCGTCGGGACGGGCCGGCCAGTCCGGCGCAACCGTGTCGGAGCCGACCGGCCGCACCCCTGTCCCGGCCGACCGCGCACCGCCGCCAGGCCCCGACCGGACCGCCACCCGTCGCCCCGGGCCCCGGCCGCCGCACCTCCGGCCACCCCCGCTGAACCGTCCGGCCACCTCTCCCGAACCGTCCGGCCACCCCCGCTGGAGCCGCCCATGCCGCCCGCCGCCCGTGTGCCGGGCCCGCCCCACTCGCCACGCGCCTTCTCCGAGCCGCGCACCTCACCGGCGCCGTTCGCCCTGGACACCCGCCGCACCCGCAGCGCCCCCAGCACCGCCGGCACGCCCAGCACCCAACGCACTCCCAGCACGAGCACCGCCGGCACCCCCAGCACCCGCCACCCTTCCCGCACCCCACTCGCGCTCGTCACCCTGCTCCTGCCGCTCGTCCTCCTGACCAGCGCCCCGCGAGCGTTCGCCGGGTCCGGGGGCTGGTCGGTCGCGCCCCTGGGCGCCGGGCGCGCCGCGTTCTACGCCGAGGGCGCCCCCGGGACGGTCCTGCGGGACAGCGTGTCCGTGACCAACCGGAGCCGGACGCCGGTCACGGTCCGGCTGCGCGGCACCGGTGTGCCGACGGTCTTCGCCCGGAGCGGCCTGCGGGTCCCGCCCCGCACCCGTGCCGAGGTGCCCTTCACGCTGACCGTGCCACCGGGTGCCGCGCCCGGGGACCGCACCGGCGCGATCGTCGTGCGGGACGCGCACGGCCGTGGTGCGACCGTGCGGGTGTGGCTGCGCGTGAGCGGCCCGTCGCTTGCCGCGCTGACCGTCGAGCATCCCGCCGTACACGCCGACCGGATCACGTACGAGCTGGTCAACCGGGGTACGACCGTTCTCGTACCGAAGCTCGCGGTGCGCGCCGACGGACTCTTCGGCCGGGTCCTGGACCGCGCCCCGCGCACCCTGCCGGTCCGGCTGGCCCCGGGCGCCCGGCGCACGCTCAGCGAGCCGTGGCCCGGCCGGCCGGTGCTGGACCGGGTGCGCGTACGGCTGACGGTGACGGCGGCGGGCGGCGCGCACGACACGACGGGCACCACGGCGGCGTACGTGCCGTGGGGCGCGGTGACCGGCGGCGCGGCAGCGGTGGCGGCGGGGGGTGCGGCCGTACTGCTCCGGACCCGCCACCGGCGCCGCCGCCCCGCACGCCCCGGACCACGACCCGGCGCGGTGGAGCCGACGGGAGCGGTGTCGTGAGGCGCGTGCGGCCGGCCCGGACACCGGACCGGCGCCGGGCGACCGGTGCGGCCGGTGCCGGACGGCGTGCGGGACCGGCCCGGACACCGGCCTCGCGTCGGCGAGCGGGCGCGGGTGCTGTCGTGAGGTGGGTCGCCCTGGCGGTGGCCGGTGCGCTGCTGGTGGCCCTCGGCGGGCCCGCCGGGCAGGTGCGGGCCGCCGAGGGGCCGGTCGTCGAGGTGTCGCCGGTTCAGGCCGGTGCCGGTGGCTCGGTCGCCGTCAGGGGTAGCGGCTGGCGGCCCCGCACCTTGCTCATGGTGCTGGTGTGCGGGCGGGCCACCCCGGCACGAGGGGTCGTCGGCGGCACCAACTCCTGCGCGAACGGCGACGGCCGGGCCGTGACCACCGGCGCCGACGGTGCCTTCCGCCGGAAACTGCCGGTCGCCGAACCTCCCGTGCCCTGCCCCTGCGTGGTGCACGTGGCCACGGTGACCGGCGCCCAGGCCGAGGCGGACGCCGTCCTGGAGGTCGCCGGCCATCCCGTGGCCCCGCTGCCCGCCGAGCGCTCCGCGGGCCGGCTGGCGGTGCTGTCCGACACCCGGCTGGCCGGGGCCGGCGGACTGCTCACCTGGTTCGGCGCGCCACCCGGCCGCACCCTGGTCCTCACCGTCGGCAACACCGGCACCGGCCCGATCGAGAACCCGGTGTTCCAGGTCGGCACCGCGCACGGCGTCTTCGCCCCCGAGTGGGACGAGCGGCAGTGGCACGGCACCCTGGCGCCCGGGAAGAAGGCACGGATCAAGCTGCCGGTCGAGCTGTCGGCGGGGGCGCACGGCGACTACACCGTGACGCTGAAGTACGGCGGCCGGGTGCTCGCCGAGCAACCGTGGGGCGTGGGCCGGCCCTGGGGCGTGACGCTCTTCTGGATCCTGCTCTGCCTGGTCGTCCCGGCCGCCCTGTTCCGCGCCGGGATGGCCGTGGTGGACCGGGTCCGGCCCCGTCGGCATCGCCCGCACCGGTCCACCGCCCAGAGCCCCCGTCCCCTCCTGGGCCCGCGCCTGCGCCGCCTGCTCCCGCGCTCCCGTTCCGCCGGGCCCCCGGCCGCCACCGCCCCCGTGGCCGACCCGGCCGCCCCGACCCTGCCGTGGTTCGTCCCCCATTCCGCTCCGGGCGGCCCGGCCGGCCAGACCTCCGCACCGCACGACGACAGACCGGCGAGTCCCACGACTCCCACCACTCCCACCAGGAAGGGACCCACGTGAGCAAGCGAAGGAGAGGCACAGCGGCCGGGGGCACGGGCGCCCTGCTGGTGCTCGGTGCGGCGGGCGTCCTGCTGGGCGCGGCGGTGACCCCCGCGCAGGCGGCCGAGGTGTCGTACGCCACCCACTGCGTGCCGCCCGCGGGCATCGACCCCGTCGACGGCACCACCAAGGTCGAGATCACCGCGCCGGCCACGGCCAAGGTGGGCGACACGGTGGACATCGGGTGGAAGTTCGTCCAGGCCGCCTCGAAGAACCCGGACATCATCGACCTGCCCGCGAACTCGGTCCAGCCGTCCGGCGTGCTGAAGGCGGCCGGCGCGCAGAGCGCCGACATCGCGATGGAGGGCCCGCGGGAGAACCCGGCGATCCCCAAGGGCGGGAACATGGTGCTGTCCGCCATGAAGGGCAGCCTGAAGCTGACGGCGGCCGGCGAGGTGACGCTGACGCCGGACGCGTACACCGTCAACGCCATGTCCACCGACACCAAGTGCGCGCCGAAGGAGGCCGTGCAGAAGGCGGCGACGATCCAGGTGACGGCGGGCGGTGGCGGCACGTCCAGTGCGACCCCCACCCACTCGGCCACGCCGACCGGATCCGCCACGCCGACCGGATCCGCCACCGCCACCCCCACGGCGACCGGCGGCACCGGGCAGACCGACTTCACCGGCAAGGAAGTGCAGATCCCGTACGCCTGCAAGACCCCGATCGGCGACAAGAGCGCGACCTCGCCGGTGCAGATCGACGCGAAGAAGAGCGGCGGCGGTTACGACCTCACCGTGCGGTTCAAGAAGTCGGTGATGGACAGCCCCGCCGACATCCCGAAGGACTCCGTGAAGCCGTCCATGGAGGTCGTGCTGGGCGGCGCCGACAAGGGCACGGTGCATGTGGAGGGGCCGACGAACGCGAACCCGGTCAAGTCCGGCGACCCGATCGGGATCCCCGACCTCACGGGCACCTACAAGCCCGGCGCGAGCGGCACCTCGACGCTGTCCCCGGGCGTGCTGACGGTCAAGGCGCTCGGTACGACCACGACCTGCACGCCGGTGAAGACGGCCGTCTCGCTCACCCTGGACACGACGGAGCAGCCGGGCGGCGCGGCGGGCGGCACGTCGACGTCGGGCGGTTCCTCGGGTTCCGCCACGACCGACGGCGGCGACGGCGGCCTCGCCGAGACCGGCGCGAGCGACCACGGCGCCCTGAAGGCCCTGGGCCTGGTGGCGGGCACGGCGATCCTGCTGGGGGCGGCGGTGTTCACGGTGCTGCCGAGGCGCGGCACGCGATAGCCCACCCCGTCGGCGCTCAGCGGTTCCCCGCACAGCGGAAGGGCCGCCGCACCCCCCTGGGTGCGGCGGCCCTCCCGGCCGGGCCCGAGGGCTAGTTCACGTTGCCCATCAGCTTCTTCACCTTGCCGCGGTACATCCACACCGCGACACCCGCGACCACGGCGAGCACGGCCTCCAGGGCGACGAAGCCCATCTTGTCGAGGTTGACGCCACCGACGGCCGGGTTCGACAGCAGGGCGGTGACGGAGTCGCCCGCGGTCACCGCGAGGAACCAGACGCCCATCATCTGCGAGGCGTACTTCCTCGGCGCCATCTTCGTGGTCACCGACAGACCCACCGGCGACAGCGTCAGCTCACCGACGGTCTGCGCGAAGTAGATCGCGACCAGCCACATCGCCGCGGCCTTGTGACCGCCCTCGGCGATCGACAGCGGGGCGAGGAAGACGAAGAAGGACGCGCCGACCAGCACCAGACCGGAGGCGAACTTCACGATCGTGCTCGGCTCCTTGCCGCGCTTGTTCAGCCACAGCCACAGCCAGGCGAAGACCGGTGCGAGGGCCATGATCATGACCGGGTTGACCGACTGGTACCAGGAGACCGGGAACTCCCAGCCGAAGATGGTGTTGTCGGCGCTCTTCTCGGCGAACAGCGAGAGCGTGGAGCCGCCCTGGTCGTAGATCATCCAGAAGACGGCGGCGGCCACGAAGAACCAGATGTACGCGGACACCTTGGAGCGCTCGGCCGGCTCCAGGTCCTTGTCGCGCAGGATCCGGGAGATGACCAGGATCGGCACGATCAGGCCGATGAGCGTGAGCGGGATCAGCGCCCAGTTCAGGGTGAAGTGGCCGGTGCCGCCGACGACGCCGTAGAAGACCGCGGCGATGGCCAGCCAGATCAGGCCCTTGCGCAGGGTGGACGCCTTCTCGGCGGGCGTCAGCGGGGTCGGGACCTCGCTGCTCTTGGCGTTCAGGTGGCGACCGCCGAGCAGGTACTGGGCGAGGCCCAGCGCCATGCCGAGCGCGGCCAGCGCGAAGCCCAGGTGCCAGTTGACGTTCTCACCGACGGTGCCGATGACCAGCGGGGCGACGAAGGCACCGAGGTTGATGCCGATGTAGAAGAGCGTGAAGCCACCGTCCCGGCGCGGGTCCTCCGGGCCGTCGTAGAGGTGGCCGACCATCGTGGAGATGTTGGCCTTCAGCAGACCGGAGCCGATGGCGACGAGAACCAGGCCGACGAAGAAGCTCGCGGCGGCGGGCAGCGCCAGGCACAGGTGACCGAGCATGATGACCAGGCCCGCGACGGCGACCGTCTTGCGGGGGCCGAGGACGCGGTCGGCGAACCAGCCGCCGGGCAGGGCGAGCAGGTACACGAGCGACAGGTACACGGCGTAGATCGCCGTCGCCGTGCCCGCGCTCAGGTGCAGGCCACCCGGGGCCACCAGGTACAGCGGGAGAAGGGCCCTCATGCCGTAGTAGGAGAAACGCTCCCACATCTCGGTCATGAAGAGAGTGGCCAGTCCGCGGGGGTGGCCGAAGAAGGTCTTCTCGGAACCGGGGGTGCCCGGTCGGACCGAGTCCTTCGTCAGGCTGGACGCCATGGTCGTTCCTTGCTGGTCGGGACGCGCGGTGGAGCGTTGCGCGCCCGGTGGGGGTGTCGGCCGGCACCGGCGGGGTCGGCCGGCCACCCCCACGCCCAGGGGGAGTCCGCCCCGGATCGCGGAGCGGCGGACGGCGACCACCGGGATCCACGCCCCTGACGCGTCACCGCGTCCGGAGCCCGGCCAGAGGTCATTCCTTTCAAGGCTGGTCTGGACCAGCCCGCACACAAAGAAGACCCTCAGCGTCATATGCCCGCCAAAGGTCCCCGGTGTACTACAGGCGTTCAGATCACCATACGGCAGCACACCGCCGGATATGGAAGGACTTGAGACAGGGATCACAGGTGTCGCGGGGACCACGGGACCGGATCGAAGGTCTCTTCTACGATCGCATCCCCAGGTCAATGGTTCGTACCAGCAGCATACGAAGGTAAGAGGCCGGGGTGGCGATCACGCCCCGGCACCGCACGCGGGCGGTCTACCATCACCTCATGACCCGTGTACTGCTCGCCGAGGACGACGCGTCCATCTCGGAACCGCTGGCCCGCGCCCTGCGCCGGGAAGGTTACGAGGTCGAGGTGCGCGAGGACGGACCCGCCGCGCTCGACGCCGGAATGCAGGGCGGCGTGGACCTGGTCGTGCTGGACCTGGGCCTGCCCGGCATGGACGGCCTGGAGGTCGCCCGCCGGCTGCGCGCCGACGGTCACACCGTGCCGATCCTCATCCTGACCGCGCGGGCCGACGAGGTGGACACCGTCGTCGGCCTGGACGCGGGCGCCGACGACTACGTCACCAAGCCGTTCCGGCTCGCCGAACTGCTCGCCCGGGTGCGGGCCCTGCTCCGGCGCGGCGCCGCCGAACCGCAGCAGCCGCCGGCCACGCACGGGGTGCGGATCGACGTCGAGTCGCACCGCGCCTGGATGGGCGACGAGGAACTCCAGCTCACCGCCAAGGAGTTCGACCTGCTGCGGGTGCTGGTGCGGGACGCGGGCCGGGTGGTGACCCGGGACCAGCTGATGCGCGAGGTCTGGGACACCACGTGGTGGTCGTCCACCAAGACCCTGGACATGCACATCTCCTGGCTGCGCAAGAAGCTGGGCGACGACGCGGCGAACCCCCGGTACATCGCGACGGTGCGTGGCGTGGGCTTCCGGTTCGAGAAGAGCTGAGTCCGGGCCCCAGCGAGCACCCCAGGTAACGGAGCATGCGCCGACGTCTCATCCAGTCCACCCTCGCCGTCGTCCTCGTGGTGATCGCGGTCTTCGGCGTGTCCCTGGTGATCGTCGAGACGCGGACGATCGGCAACAGCGCCCAGGAGCGGGTCGAGTCGGAGGCGGTGCGGCTGGCCAGCATCGTGGACAGCCGGATCCTCGCCGCGGAGAACGTGAACGCGGACGTGCTGCGCAACCCGGTCAGCAAGGACCAGTACGCGGTCATCCGCATGCCCGGCAAGCCGCCCATCGAGATCGGGACCAAGCCCGAGGGCGACACCATCCACTACACGCAGCGCGGCGAGGAGGGCGAGACGGTCACCGTGCAGGAGCCCCGCTCCGCGGTGACCCGCGAGGTCGGCCGGACCCTGCTGATCATCGGGCTGGTCGCGCTGCTCGCCGTGGTGGCGGCGGTGCTGCTCGCCGTACGGCAGGCCAACCGGCTCGCCTCCCCGCTGACCGACCTCGCCGAGACCGCGGAACGCCTCGGCTCCGGCGACCCGCGCCCCCGGCACAAGCGGTACGGCGTCCCCGAGCTGGACCGGGTCGCCGATGTGCTGGACGCCTCCGCCGAGCGGATCGGGCGCATGCTGACGGCCGAGCGGCGCCTCGCGGCCGACGCCTCCCACCAGCTCCGCACGCCCCTGACCGCGCTGTCCATGCGGCTGGAGGAGATCACCCTCACCGACGACCCGGACACGGTGAAGGAGGAGGCGACCATCGCGCTGACGCAGGTCGAGCGGCTGACGGACGTCGTGCAGCGGCTGCTGACGAACTCAAGGGACCCGCGGACCGGCTCCGCCGTCACCTTCGACCTGGACGAGGTCATCCAGCAGCAGCTCGCCGAGTGGCGGCCCGCCTACCGCAGCGCCGGCCGGGCCATCGTCAGCTCCGGCAAGCGGCACCTCCAGGCGGTGGGCACCCCGGGCGCGGTCGCCCAGGTGCTGGCCGCGCTGATCGAGAACTCGCTCATGCACGGCGGCGGCACCGTCGCCCTGCGCACCCGGGTCACCGGCAACCAGGCCGTGATCGAGGTCACCGACGAGGGGCCGGGTGTGCCGGCCGACCTCGGCGCGCGGATCTTCGAGCGCACGATCAGCGGACGGAACTCCACGGGGATCGGCCTGGCCGTCGCCCGGGACCTCGCGGAGGCCGACGGCGGACGGCTGGAGCTGCTCCAGGCGCAGCCCCCGGTCTTCGGCCTGTTCCTCTCGCGCACGCCCCCGGCACGCACCCCGGACGACGAACAGCCGACGGTCCGTTAGCCGGTCCGCGCGCCTACGGCACGTGCTGCTTGGGCGTCCGCTTCGTCGGGTCCGGCTCCAGAATCGATTCCGCGCTCGACACGGTCTCGCGGGCGGGCATCGCCCGGAACACCCAGGAGCGGTACGACCAGAACCGGAAGAGGGTCGCGACGCCGATGCCGACGAACTTGAAGACGTTGCTCTGGAGCGGGCTGTCCCAGCCGAAGCCGTAGGTCGCCAGGTACAGCACGCCGTTCTCGATCACCAGGCCGATCGCGCTGAACAGCAGGAACAGCGTGAGTTCCTTGGTGCGCCCGCTCTTGTCGCGGTCCCGGTACGTCCAGTAACGGAAGCCGACGTAGTTGAAGACGATGGCCACGACCGTCGCGATGATGCTGGCCCGCACCACCGGCAGGTCGGAGACGTGCCGGACCAGGTTGAAGACGCCGAGATTGACGAGGACGCCGGCACCGCCCACGGCACCGAACTTGACCACCTCGCGTACGAGCCGTTGCAGCCCCGAGGAACGAGGTTCCATGGCTGTGCAGCTCCCGTCGGTAGGTTTCCTCAACCCCGCCATGCTAGCCGGGCGGGATCGCCGGTGCCCGTGGACCGGGCCACGCCGTGGAAACAGGTCGGAAAGAGGCGGGGAAGCACCGGGTAAGAGTCCGTGAGAGGGACGCGATCCGGCAGCCTCCGCGTGGCCGATACGCTAGGGGTGTGACGTTCCCGGTAGTCGGCATGGTCGGCGGGGGTCAGCTCGCGCGTATGACGCACGAGGCGGGCATCCCGTTGGGCATCAGGTTCAAGCTTCTCAGTGACACTCCTCAGGATTCCGCGGCGCAGGTCGTGAGCGACGTCGTCATCGGCGACTATCGCGATTTGGACACGCTCCGCGAGTTCGCGCGTGGCTGTGACGTGATCACTTTCGACCACGAGCACGTGCCCACCGAGCACCTGCGCGCCCTGGAGGCGGACGGCATCCCCGTGCGCCCGGGGCCGGACGCGCTCGTGCACGCCCAGGACAAGGGGGTGATGCGTGCGAAGCTCGACGCGATCGGCATCCCCTGCCCCCGGCACCGGATCGTGAGCGACCCGGAGGACGTGGTCCGGTTCGCCGAGGAGGGCGACGGCTTCCCGGTCGTCCTCAAGACGGTCCGCGGCGGCTACGACGGCAAGGGCGTGTGGGTCGTGGACAGCGCCGAGGAGGCGGCCGAGCCGTTCCGCGCCGGCGTGCCCGTCCTCGCCGAGGAGAAGGTCGACTACGTCCGCGAGCTGGCCGCCAACGTCGTGCGCTCCCCGCACGGCCAGGCCGTCGCCTACCCGGTGGTGGAGTCTCAGCAGGTCAACGGCGTCTGCGACACGGTCATAGCCCCCGCGCCGGACCTGGAGGAGGACCTGGCGCTGCACGCCGAGCAGATGGCGCTGACCATCGCCAAGGAGCTCGGCGTCGTCGGGCACCTCGCCGTCGAGCTGTTCCAGACCCGCGACGGCCGCATCCTCGTCAACGAACTGGCGATGCGCCCGCACAACTCCGGCCACTGGAGCATGGACGGCGCGATCACCTCGCAGTTCGCCAACCACGTCCGCGCGGTCCTGGACCTGCCGCTGGGCGACCCGCGCCCGCGCGCCAAGTGGACCGTGATGGTCAACGTCCTGGGTGGCGACTTCCCGGACATGTACTCCGCGTACTTGCACTGCATGGCCCGTGACCCCAAGCTCAAGATCCACATGTATGGCAAGGACGTGAAGCCCGGCCGCAAGGTCGGACACGTCAACACCTACGGCGACGACCTGGACGACGTGCTGGAGCGCGCCCGTCACGCAGCCGGCTACCTGAGAGGCACCATCACCGAATGAGCCCCGTTGTTGGCATCGTCATGGGGTCGGACTCCGACTGGCCCGTCATGGAAGCCGCCGCCAAGGCCCTGGACGAGTTCGAGATCGCCTACGAGGTCGACGTCGTCTCCGCGCACCGCATGCCCCGCGAGATGATCACGTACGGTGAGCAGGCCGCCGACCGCGGCCTGAAGGTGATCATCGCGGGTGCGGGCGGCGCCGCCCACCTGCCCGGCATGCTCGCCTCCGTGACCCCGCTGCCGGTCATCGGCGTGCCCGTGCCGCTGAAGTACCTGGACGGCATGGACTCCCTGCTCTCCATCGTGCAGATGCCGGCCGGTGTCCCCGTCGCCACGGTCTCCGTCGCCGGTGCCCGCAACGCCGGTCTCCTCGCCGCCCGCATCCTCGCCGCGCACGACGAGGACCTGCTGCACCGGATCCGCGACTTCCAGCAGGACCTCAACGACCAGGCCACCGAGAAGGGCAAGCGGCTGCGCTCCAAGGTCGAGGGCGCGGGCAGCGGCTTCGGCTTCGGGAAGTGACCGCCGTGGCCACCCTCGACGAAGCACACGCGCTGCTGCGCGAGTTCCCCGTGGTCGACGGGCACAACGACCTGCCCTGGGCGCTGCGCGAGCAGGTCGGCTACGACCTGGACGCCCTGGACATCGCCGGTGACCGGAGCGAGCGGCTGCACACCGACCTGCCGCGGCTGCGCGCGGGCGGGGTCGGCGCCCAGTACTGGTCCGTGTACGTGCCCTGCGAGCAGCCGGATCCGGTCGCGGCGACGCTGGAGCAGATCGACTGCGTCCGGCAGCTGCTGGCCCGCTACCCGGCGGCGCTGGCGCCCGCGCTGACCGCCGCCGACATGGAGGCGGCGCGCGGCGAGGGCCGTATCGCCTCGCTCATGGGCGCCGAGGGCGGGCACTCCATCGCCAACTCGCTCGGCACCCTGCGCGGCCTGTACGCGCTCGGCGTGCGCTACATGACGCTCACCCACAACGACAACGTGGACTGGGCCGACTCCGCGACCGACGAGCCGGGCGTGGGCGGGCTGTCCGCCTTCGGCCGCGAGGTCGTGGCGGAGATGAACCGCCTCGGCATGCTCGTCGACCTCTCCCACGTGGCGGCGACGACGATGCGCGACGCGCTGGACGCCACCTCCGCGCCGGTGATCTTCTCCCACTCCTCCTCCCGCGCGGTGTGCGACCACCCCCGCAACATCCCCGACGACGTCCTGGAACGCCTGCCCGCCAACGGCGGCGTGGCGATGGTGACGTTCGTGCCCAAGTTCGTGCTCCAGGCCGCCGTCGACTGGACGGCCGCGGCCAGTGAGAACCTGCGCGCCCACGGCATGCACTCCCTGGACACCAGCCCCGAGGCGATGAAGATCCACCGGGCCTTCGAGGAGCGCAACCCGCGCCCGGTCGCCACGGTGTCCACGGTCGCCGACCACCTGGACCACATGCGCGAGGTCGCCGGGATCGACCACCTCGGCATCGGCGGCGACTACGACGGCACCGCGTTCACCCCGGACGGCCTGAACGACGTCTCCGGCTACCCGAACCTGCTCGCCGAACTGCTGGACCGCGGCTGGTCCAAGGCCGACCTGGCCAAGCTGACCTGGCAGAACGCGGTGCGTGTGCTCGGCGCGGCGGAGGACGTCGCCCGGGACCTCCAGGCGACCCGCGCGCCGTCCCTCGCCACGATCGAGTCGCTGGACGGCCCGCGCGACGCGAACTGACCGGGGTACGCCCGCCCGGCGAAGGCCAGGATCACCGAGGCGGGCGTTCCCGGAGCGTCACGACCGTTCGATCCGGCACAGGCAGAACGGATGCCCGGCCGGGTCGGCGTACACCTGGAAGTCCTTCGTCTCGCGGTCCTGAAGGTCCAGCGGGCGGGCGCCGAGCGCCAGCACCCGCTCGTGCGCCGCGTCGAGGTCCGCCCAGGTCGGCCCCGCGTCGAAGTCGAGGTGGAGCTGCTGGCCGTTGCGGTCCGCGCGCGGCCACTCCGGCGGGGTGTGTCCCTCGGCCCGCTGGAAGGCGATCCGCGGCCCGTCCGGCACCTGGAGCACGACCCAGTCGTCGTCCTCCGGCCGCGGGGTTCCCCCGGCCACGGCCGCGTAGAAGGCGGCCAGCACGTGCGGATCGGGGCAGTCGAGCACGACGTTGCGGAAACGGGCCACGGACGCCATGGGGTCCTCCTCCGGGACGGGTCAGCAGGCGCAGAGACAGAACGGGTGCCCCGCCGGGTCGGCGTAGACACGGAAGGTCCGCTCGCGGTCCTGCGCGTCCAGCGGCTTGGCGCCCAGTTCCAGCACGCCCTTCTCCGCCGCGTCCAGGTCCTCCACCACCAGGTCCAGGTGGAACTGCTGCGACCGGTCCGCCGCGGGCCACTCCGGCGGCACGAACCCCTCCGCCCGCTGGAAGGCCAGTGCCGCCCCGCCGGGCACCTTCAGGTCCACCCACGCGCTGTCCGCGGGGTCCTCCTCCACCGTGCCGCCCAGCACACCGGCGTAGAAACCGGCCAGCGCGCGGGGGTCGGGACAGTCCAGGACGACGACACCGAGCTTGGCGAGAGCCATGACTACCTCCTCGTAGCGTTACCTGTGGAGACGGGTAACCGGTAACCGTTACTGCATGCTCCCGGTATAGGGGGTAACGTCGCAAGCATGAGCGAGAGATCGGCTGCTCCCGGCGGCCTGGCCCTGATCGAGTCCCTGGTCAACACCCTGGACATCGAGTCGGGCGCGGACGGGCTGGACACGCCGGAGGGCCGCGCCCGCCTCGGGATAGCGGAGGAGGGGCTGGCCGACGCCCGGGAGCTGCGCGAGTCGCTGCGGGCAGCGCTGCTCGCGCACGCCGGACATCCGCCGCACCGCCCGGTGACCCCGCTGGGCACCCTGCTGGTACGCGCCCCGCTGTACGTCGCCGTCGACGACCACGACGGCTCGGCCCGCCTCGCCCCCGCCGACGCGGACCCGTTGCTCTCCCGGGTCGCCGCCGCCGTCGCCGAGGCGCTCGTCGCGGGCACCTGGACCCGGCTCAAGGCGTGCGAGGCCGAGACCTGCCACTGGGCGTACTACGACCGCAGCCCCGCCGGGCGCGGACGCTGGTGCTCGATGCAGGTGTGCGGGGCGCGCGCGAAGATGCGCCGGTACCGGGCGAAGGGCGCGTGAGCGGCGGCGGTGTGGTGCAGAATGCGGACAGACGCCGGTTCGGCCGACTGAGCCTCGGCCGAACCGGCGTCGCCATACGGGCCTCGGGCGCCTACGCCTTGGGACGGCCCATCGCGCGGTACGTCCAGCCGGCCCGGCGCCACAGCTCCGGGTCGAGGGTGTTGCGGCCGTCGAGGATCACCCGGGCCGCCGCCGTCTCGCCGAGCGCCACCGGGTCCAGCTCGCGGAACTCGCGCCACTCGGTCAGGTGCAGGACGACGTCGGCGCTCCGGGCGGCCTCCAGCGCGGAGCCGGCGTAGCCCAGGGTCGGGAAGACCTTGCGGGCGTTCTCCATGCCCTTCGGGTCGTACACGGTCACCTGGCCGCCCTGGAGGTGGATCTGGCCGGCCACGTTCAGCGCGGGCGAGTCGCGGACGTCGTCCGAGTCCGGCTTGAAGGTGGCGCCGAGCACCGCCACCCGCTTGCCGAGGAAGGAGCCGCCGCCGAGCGCCTCCCGGGTCATCTCCACCATCTGGCCGCGCCGGCGCATGTTGATGGAGTCGATCTCGCGCAGGAAGGTCAGCGCCTGGTCGGCGCCCAGCTCGCCCGCGCGGGCCATGAACGCCCGGATGTCCTTGGGCAGGCAGCCGCCGCCGAAGCCGATGCCGGCCCGCAGGAACTTGCGGCCGATCCGGTCGTCGTGGCCGATGGCCTCCGCGAGCTTCGCCACGTCACCGCCGGCGGCCTCGCACACCTCCGCCATCGCGTTGATGAAGGAGATCTTGGTCGCGAGGAAGGAGTTCGCGGCCGTCTTCACCAGCTCGGCGGTCGGGAAGTCGGTGACCACGAACGGCGTGCCCTCGCCGACCGGGCCCGCGTACACCTCGCGCAGCAGCTTCTCGGCGCGCTCGCTGCGCACACCGACGACGATCCGGTCCGGGTGCAGGGTGTCCTGGACGGCGAACCCCTCGCGCAGGAACTCCGGGTTCCAGGCCAGCTCGGCGTCGCCGCCCGCCGGGGCGTGCTCGGCCAGGTAGGCGGCCAGCCGGTCGGCGGAGCCCACCGGCACGGTCGACTTGCCGACGACCAGGGCGGGGCCGCGCAGATGCGGGGCGAGGGAGGCGACGGCGGAGTCGACGTAGCTCATGTCGCAGGCGTACTCGCCGTGCTTCTGCGGGGTGTTCACGCACACGAAGTGCACATCGCCGAAGGCGCCGACCTCGGCCCAGTCCGTGGTGAACCGCAGCCGCCCGGTGGACCCCTCGATCCCGGCCACGTGCCGGCGCAGCAGCTCTTCGAGCCCCGGCTCGTACATCGGGGTCTCGCCGCGCTCCAGCATGGCGATCTTCTCGGGTACGACGTCCAGGCCCAGCACCTCGAAGCCCAGTTCGGCCATGGCCGCGGCGTGCGTGGCGCCGAGGTAGCCGGTGCCGATCACGGTGATCTTCAGGCTCATGGGGTGCGCTCCAGCTCCGGTCCGTCGGTCCTGCTCGGTCATGCTCGGTCATGCGGTGCCTGAGCATAGTCGGGCCGCTCGGCGGGCAGCTTCCCCGCTGTCACCAAGCTCACGTAGGCGGGTTCACACGGGGGCTCTAAAATTCAGTTACTTAACGGTAATTAGCGTCAGTATCACTGCGTCTTTGGAGCGTGAGAGACCGTGGCCGGATCGGCTGACTTCGACCTGTACCGCCCGTCCGAGGAGCACGACATGCTCCGGGACGCCGTCCGCTCCATGGTCGAGGCGAAGATCGCGCCCTACGCCGCGGCGGTGGACGAGGAGGCCCGCTTCCCGCAGGAGGCCCTCGACGCCCTCGTGGCGAACGACCTGCACGCCGTGCACGTCCCCGAGGAGTACGGCGGCGCCGGCGCCGACGCGCTCGCCACGGTCATCGTGATCGAGGAGGTGGCCCGCGCCTGCGTCTCCTCCTCCCTCATCCCGGCCGTGAACAAGCTCGGCTCGCTCCCGGTGATCCTCTCCGGCGGCGAGGAGCTGAAGAAGAAGTACCTGACGCCGCTCGCCAAGGGCGACGCCATGTTCTCGTACTGCCTCTCCGAGCCGGAGGCCGGCTCCGACGCGGCCGGCATGAAGACCAAGGCGGTCCGCGACGGCGACCACTGGGTGCTCAACGGCGTGAAGCGCTGGATCACCAACGCGGGCGTCTCCGAGTACTACACGGTCATGGCCGTGACGGACCCCTCGAAGCGCTCCAAGGGCATCTCCGCCTTCGTCGTGGAGAAGTCGGACGAGGGCGTCTCCTTCGGCGCCCCGGAGAAGAAGCTCGGCATCAAGGGCTCCCCGACCCGCGAGGTCTACTTCGACAACGTCCGCATCCCCGCCGACCGCATGATCGGCGAGGAGGGCACCGGCTTCATGACGGCCATGAAGACCCTGGACCACACCCGCATCACCATCGCCGCCCAGGCCCTCGGTGTCGCCCAGGGCGCCTTCGACTACGCCAAGGGCTACGTCCAGGAGCGCAAGCAGTTCGGCAAGCCGATCGCCGACTTCCAGGGCATCCAGTTCATGCTCGCCGACATGTCCATGAAGATCTCGGCGGCCCGCGCCCTCACCTACCAGGCCGCCGCCGCCTCCGAGCGCGGTGACGCCGACCTCACCTACCTGGGCGCCGCCGCCAAGTGCTTCGCCTCGGACGTCGCCATGGAGGTCACCACCGACGCCGTCCAGCTCCTCGGCGGCTACGGCTACACCCGTGACTACCCGGTGGAGCGCATGATGCGCGACGCCAAGATCACCCAGATCTACGAGGGCACGAACCAGGTCCAGCGCATCGTCATGGCCCGCAACCTGCCGTAACCCGACATGCGGGACGTCGCTCCCCGGCGTAGGACGGAAGCACACGGGCCCCGCCCCGGGTCCCGCCTGCCTCCGAGGAGGAGCCATGACCCAGTCCCAGTCCGGAATGATGCCCGCCCTCACGCAGCAGATGCAGGACTGCATCGACGCCTGCATGGACTGCCACAACATCTGCGAGGAGGCCATGAGCTCCTGCATGCAGCAGGGCGGCCAGGCGCAGATGCAGATCATGCGCGCGCTCATGGACTGCTCCGAGACGACCCGCATGTGCGCCGACATGATGATGCGGCGCTCGCCCATGGCCGGCGAGATGTGCGCCGTCTGCGCGCGGGCCTGTGACATGTGCGCCGAGGCGTGTATGTCCATGCCCGACGACGAGATGATGATGCGCTGCGCCGAGGCGTGTCGCCGCTGCGCGGAGACCTGCCGGGCGATGGCGGGCGCCAGCATGTGAGCCCGCCCCGGCACGGCCGAGGGCACCCCGCGGGGTGCCCTCGAACCGGTGCGTGACGAGGTCAGTTGCCGGAGACGGTGACCTTCTCGTCGTTGTTCAGCTCGTTCACCAGGGTCTTCACCTTGGCCTTGTCCCAGACGAGGTTGCCGCCCACGGAGCCGGAGATCGGCATGTTCATCGAGGTGCCGTCACCGCCGCTGACGCCCTTCATCGCCCAGAACATCGAGCCCAGGTCCCACAGCGACATGTCCTTGTCGACGATCAGGGAGTCCAGGCCCGCGCCCATGGTCGGGTAGAACTTGAACGGGTTGAGGATCGTCGAGGGGGTGGCCACCTGGTGGGCCAGGGCGGCCAGGAACTTCTGCTGGTTCTTGGTGCGCTGGAGGTCGGACGCGGCGAACGCGTGCCGGGTACGGACGAAGGCGAGCGCCTGCTGGCCGTTCAGGGTCTGCTTGCCGGCCTTGAAGTCGGCGCCCGACCACTTGTCCTTGAAGCCCTTGTCGATGGTGATGTCCACGCCGCCCACCGCGTCCACGATGCTGGCGAATCCCTGGAAGCCGATCTCCACGTAGTGGTCGATGCGCAGCCCGGTGTTGGCCTCGATCGTGCGGACCAGCAGCGTCGGCCCGTCCTCGGCGTAGGTGGCGTTCAGCTTCGTGTGCCGCCCCTGCGCCGGGTAGGTCTTCCCGGACGTCGAGCCCTGGTACGACGGGACCACCACGTCGGAGTCGCGCGGCAGCGAGATCAGCGTGTCGCCGTTGCCGCCGACGTGCAGGATCATCATCGAGTCGGTGCGCTTGCCCTCGGCGCCGCCGGTGTGCAGCTTCTTCTCGTCCTCCTTGGACATGCCCTCACGGCTGTCCGAGCCGACGATCAGGTAGTTCGTGCCGTCGCCGCCCTCCGGCCGGTCGATGACCTTCGACAGGTCGACCTCGCGGCGCAGCTTGGAGTCGGCCCAGAAGTAGGTCGCGATCGAGGTGACGACCAGCACGGTCGCCAGGGTGATCGCCGTCCACTTGATCCGGCGCCGCCAGTTCGGAGCGGGGCGCGGCGCCCGGGTGGGCGCCCCCGCCGTGCCGCCGGGGCCCCGGCCGCCGGAGCCGCCGTAGACCTGGCCGGTGTTGTAGCCGCTGTCGTAGTCGCTGTAGCCGGCGCCTTCCTCGTGCCCCTGGCCGTCGACGTACGACGGCTGCCGCGGCACACCGGCCCCGTACGGCGGCGCCGCCGGGCCGCGCCGCACCTGACGCATCACGCGGGCCCCCTCCGGCTGCGCGCCGGCACTGCCGCGTCCGTAGCGCGGGCCGCGGTTGTCGTCGGACCATCCCTCGGGCCAGTCATTCATGCGCCCCAGTGTGCAGGGCTCGGCTATGTACTCGACAAGGGCTGTCGGGAAATCAGGGCCTCGCTGTTGCGAACCCGACACAAAGTCCGCGAATGAGGCTTCGGCATAAGGTAGGGGGCATGACAGACCAGGTCACGGACACGGATCCGGCGATGGAACCGGACATCCCGGGCAAACCCACGTCCGCCTCGCGCACCACCCTCAGCCACATCATGACCCACAACGACACCAACCTGCTGGGGACCGTGCACGGTGGCGTGATCATGAAGCTCGTCGACGACGCGGCGGGCGCCGTGGCCGGCCGGCACTCCGGCGGTCCCGCCGTCACCGCGTCCATGGACGAGATGGTGTTCCTGGAGCCGGTCCGCGTCGGTGACCTGGTCCACGTCAAGGCGCAGGTGAACTGGACCGGCCGGACCTCGATGGAGATCGGCGTCCGGGTCCTCGCCGAGCGCTGGAACGAGTCGGACCCGGCCACCCAGGTCGGCTCCGCCTACCTGGTCTTCACGGCCGTCGACGCCGACGGCAAGCCGCGCCGGGTGCCGCCGGTGATACCGGAGACCGACCGCGATCGCCGCCGCTACCAGGAGGCCCAGATCCGCCGCACCCACCGCCTGGCCCGCCGCCGGGCGATCCGGGAACTGCGGGAGAAGCGGGCGGCGGAAGGCTTCCAGGACTGATCCGGGGACTGATCCCGGGACTGATCCGCGGACCGGTTCGAGGACCGGTTCGAGGACTGGGGGGACGGCCTCAGCACGTCACCTCGTTGCCCCGTACGACGCTCTGGTCCGGCTGCGCCGGGTCGTCGAACCGTACCTTCCGCACGGTCGTGAACTCCGCGCCCGCCGTCACCTTCAGCAGCGGTCCCTGGCCCGGCACGGCCCGCAGCTCGCTGCCCGGCAGCGCCGCGGCCAGGGAACGGGCGGAGCGGTCCCAGCGGGGGTCGTAGAAGACGACCGTGCGCGCCACCCGGGCGGGCGCGGTCACCGGGCGGCGGGTGGTGGCGAAGCCGGTCGCCGCGAGCGCCGCGTCGACCCGTTTGGCCAGCCCCACCGTGCCGCTGCCGTTCGCCACCTGGACCCGGATCGTGTCCGGGGACACCTCCACCGGCACCGGAGTCCGCGCCGGGTCACGGCGCGGCTGCCGATCGGCGAGCGGCTTGTCGTCCCGCAGTGCCCCGAACAGCTGCTCCGCCTTGGCCGGGTCCCACTTCAGGGTCGAACCGATGCCCTTGACCGGGTAGTCCATCCGTCCGATCGGGACGGTGGTGAACTCCGACGAGGACGGCGAGAAGTTCCGCATCGCGCGGCCGAGGTCGAGCAGCTCGTCGGTGCCGAAGCCCGCGTCGGCGCGGACCGAGCCGAGCACCGCCCGGGTCACGTCCCGGAACCGCATCGGGTTCAGCAGCACCCCGGAGGAGGTCGCCCTGTCCAGCAGCGCGGCCAGGAACCGCTGCTGCCGCTTCATCCGGCCCAGGTCGCTGGCCCCGTCGACGTGCCGGGCCCGTACGTACTGGAGCGCCTGCCCGCCCCGGAGGGTGTACGTGCCGGGCGCGAGGTCGAGCCCGGTGTACCGGTCCTTCAGCGGCGTCGGCGTGCACACCTTGACCCCGCCGAGGACGTCCACGGTCCGCATGAAGCTGGTGAAGTCGATCTCCAGGTAGTGGTCGATCTTCACATGGGTCATGCTCTCGACCGTGCGGATGGTCAGCTGGGGGCCGCCCTCGGCGTAGGCCGCGTTGAGCCTGACCGGGTGCGGGCCGTGCCGCTGACCGGTGTTCTGGTCGACGTGCGCGGGCACCTCGGCGTAGGAGTCGCGCGGCAGGCTCACCACGGTGGCCCGCTCCCGGTCCTCCGCGATGTGCACGATCATCATGGTGTCGGTGCAGTGACAGGGTGCCCCGCCCAGCCGGTAGGCCCGCCGGTCCCGCTCGCTGAGCTTGTCGCGGCCGTCGGTGCCGACCAGCAGGACGTTCATGCCGTGCCCGGCCCGGGGCCGGTTCTTCATGTCCTTGAAGGCGTCGATCCGGGCGATGCCCGCGTCCAGGCTGGCGACCACCGCGTGCCCGATCCCGGCGGAGGCGAGCACCACGACCGACAGCGTGGTGACCGCCCGCATGGCCCAGCGTGGCCGCCGCGGCGGCCGGACCGGCCGTACCTGCCGCTCGGGCGGGCGCGGCACCCGGCGGGGTGGCCGCGGGCGGCGCTGCGGGCTGGGAGCCCCTCCCACGCTTCTGGCGGTGGGGGAGGGGGACCGGGGCGGGCTGGGCAAGGGGGACACCTCCGGACGAGGCCGTACGTGGGATCCGCGAGCACAGTAGGCCGATACGATCTCCAGCCCGCGTCGCAGGCCCGGCGGCGCGCACCCGTATCCCCCGTTCGCGGTAACGTGAGGCCCCTATGAACGCCAAGCCCGACGTGCGGCTCCCCGCAGTGTCCGTGATCATGCCCGTCCTCGATGAGGAGCGGCATCTGCGCGGGGCCGTCCAAGCGATCCTCGCGCAGGAGTACGCCGGCGAGATGGAGGTCGTGATCGCCCTCGGTCCGTCCACGGACCGCACGGACGAGATCGCCGCCGAGCTGGTCGCCGAAGACCCGCGCGTGCACACCGTCCCGAACCCGACCGGCCGCACGCCCGCGGCGCTGAACGCGGCGATCAAGGCCTCCCGGCACCCCGTCGTGGTCCGCGTCGACGGCCACGGCATGCTCTCGCCGGACTACATCGCGACCGCCGTACGGCTCCTGGAGGAGACCGGCGCGCAGAACGTCGGCGGCATCATGCACGCCGAGGGGGAGACCGACTGGGAGCACGCGGTGGCCGCCGCGATGACCTCGAAGATCGGCGTCGGCAACGCGGCGTTCCACACCGGCGGCCAGGCCGGCCCCGCCGAGACGGTCTACCTCGGCGTCTTCCGCCGCGAGGCGCTGGAGCAGCAGGGCGGCTACAACGAGGAGTTCATCCGCGCCCAGGACTGGGAGCTGAACTTCCGCATCCGTGAGGCGGGCGGGCTCATCTGGTTCTCGCCCGAACTGAAGGTGTCGTACCGGCCGCGGCCGTCGGTGCGGGCACTGGCCAAGCAGTACAAGGACTACGGCCGTTGGCGGCACGTCGTCGCCCGCTACCACTCCGGCTCGATCAACCTGCGCTACCTGGCGCCGCCGACGGCGGTGTGCGCGATAGCCGCGGGCCTGGTCGTCGGCGCGGCGCTGACCCCGTGGGGCCTCGTGATCCCCGGCGGCTACCTGGCCGCGATCGTCGCGGGCTCCGTCCCGGCCGGCAAGGGGCTGCGGCCGAAGGCCCGGCTCCAGATCCCGGTGGCCCTCGCCACCATGCACATGTCGTGGGGCTGGGGCTTCCTGACCAGCCCGAAGTCCCTGGCGAAGAGGGTCATCGCCTCCCGGCGGCCCGCGGTCGTGGACGCCGCCGCCTGACGGACACACGAAGGGGCCCCTCCCGCGCGGGAGGGGCCCCTTCATGTGCGCCGGGGCGTCACTACCACTGGTAGGGCCCGTACACGTCCATGCAGTCCCCCTTGTCCGAGGCGTTGACGGCGTCGGTGCCCTCGGGCAGGTCGCCCGCCTTCGGCTGGGACTGCTTGGGGTAGCTGCTGCCCGAGCGCCAGTCCGCGCCGACGACGACGGTGACCCCCGACACGTCGGTCGACTTCTTGACCGAACTCATCGGGATGCCCAGCGCCTTGGCCACCGCCTGGGCGTCACCCTCCAGGTCCGCGCTCGGATACCGCACGACCGTCTTGTCCTCGGCCAGGCTCCCCGAGGTGTCGGCCTGCGCCCGCGCGTAGCCCTTCTGCACGAGCACCTGGCCGATCGCCGACGCCCGCTGCTGCACCGGGGCCTCGGTGCCGGTCCGGGTGGCGTTCTGCACCAGCACCCCGAGCCGGCTCGCGTCGAGCGAGGGCTTCTTGGCCGGCTCGTCCTTGCCCGTGTCCTTCTTCGGTCCGGACTCGCCGCCGTTCTTGTCGAGCGGCACGTCGTCCTGGAGCATCTGCCACAGCTTGGCGGCCTTGTCGTCGTCCGGTACGACGTGGTTGTCCGGGTCGTTCGGGTCCGGGAGGTTGGGCATCGTCAGGCTGGTGATGCGGTCGGTCGGCACCGACTTCATCTCCATGCCCAGGTCGTACAGCTTCTTGACCGTGCCGATCTCCTCGGAGACCTTCAGGGACTTGGTGGCCGCGTCGGCCAGGTCCATCAGCCGGCCGGTGTCGGTGAACACGTTCTGCTGCTTCAGCGTGCGGACCATCGAGTTCAGGTACATGTGCTGCGCGCGGGCCCGCATCAGGTCGCTGCCCCAGGCGTGCCGGGTGCGCAGCCACTGAAGTGCCTGCTCGCCCTTCACCTGGTGCGGACCCTTCGTCAGCTTCAGGCCGGAGCCGCCGCGCTGTCGGGGCGTCGAGTGGTCCCAGACGTTCTGGTTGACGCACACCTCGACACCGCCGATCGCGTCCGCCATCCGCACCACGCCCGCGAAGTCGATCGTCATCCAGTGGTCGATGTAGACCCCGGTGAGGTTCTCCCAGGTGAGCAGGGTGCAGCCGGCCCCACCGCGGGCCAGGCTGACGTTGATGATGTCGTTCGTCGCCGGATAGACATGGTCGGTCTTGGGGTCCGTGCACTCGGGGATGTCCACCCGGGTGTCCCGCGGGATGCTCACCATGGCGGCGCTCTTGCGGTCCGCCGAGAGGTGGATGAGCATCTGCACGTCACCGAGCGGCGGGTCGCCGACGTGGTCCCTGCTGCCGCCGAGCTTCAGGTTCTCCTTGGAGTTCCGGCTGTCGGAGCCGATCAGCAGGATGTTCAGCGGGGTCTGGCCGGCCGCGTTCGGACGGGTCCTGTGCGCCTTGGAGTCGTCGCCGTTGGCCCGCTTGCCCTTCTCGATGTTGCTGTTGAGATGCTGGTAGTAGAGATATCCGGCACCGGCCGTGCCGAGTATCACCACCGCCAGCACGGTGGCCGACCAGCGCAGCACCCGCCGTCTGCGCCGCGGCCGTTCGGTCTTCGGCCCACCCGTCCGCCGTCTGCCGCCACGTCCACTGCCGTGCCGGCCGGAACGCGCCGGCGCGTCCGAGTTCTTCGGCGCGAGCGACTTCGTGTCCTCGACCGCCGGAGCCTCCCCGCGCACCTCGCTCTGCGCCAAACTCCCTGCCCTCCCCACCCTTGCGCCAAGCAACGGGCCCGTCCCGCGTCCGGTTAGACGCTTGACGGGCCCGTAGGGTTACCTACGAGGCGCACTTCACCTTGTCCGCCGTGGACTTGTCCACGTCCGGCGCCTTCGTCGGCGCCGTCAGGGAGACCCCCGCTCCCTTGAAGTCCTTGCCCAGGGTCAGCGTCATCGCCGGCAGCCCCTGGGAGTTGGTCACGCTCTCGCCCGGTTTCAGCGCGGCCCCGGACAGGCCCATGATCGCGGCCAGCCGGCGTGCCTGGGCCGCCTCGTCGGGACCGTACTCCAGCGTGGTCCTGGCCAACGGGGCGGGCGCGTTGCCCGCGTTCTCCGACTTGGTCACGCCCTCGTCGTTCTGGAGCCAGTTGAGCACCGCCTGGGCGCTGCCCGCCTGGGCCCCGCCGTTGAGGATGCGCACCCGCACCTCGGAGGCGGGCGCCTTGGTGCCCTTGAGCCGGGCGGCCTGCGCGTCCTTCGCCGCCTTCTCCTTCTTCTTCACGTCGGTGAAGGAGACGTCGTTGCTGATGGCGTCGAAGACCGCCGGAGCCTTCGACTCGTTGAGCACGACCGTGGCGTGGATCTTCTCCGCCGGGTTGTCCACGACCGGCACCGTGGTGAAGGTCAGGTTCTTCGGGTTGAGCTTGCCCAGCTCCAGACCCAGGTCCTTCAGCTTGCCGATGTCCTCGAGCTTGTCGTCGACGGTGAGGGCCTTGGTGCCCGCCTCCGCCAGCTTCACCATCTTCGTCGGGCTGGTGAGCGTGGCGTTGCCCTTCAGCTTGCGCATCAGCGCGCCCAGGAACTGCTGCTGGAGCTCGATCCGGCTCAGGTCGCCGCCGAAGCCGACGGAGTGCCGGGTGCGCACGAACGCCAGCGCCTGCTCGCCGTAGATCGTGTGCTTGCCCTCGGACAGCTTCAGGTGCGACTTGGGGTCGTCGATGTTCTTGGCCAGGCACACCTCGACGCCGCCGACGGCCTCGGTGAGCGTCTTGACCGCGTTGAAGTCGGCGACCATGAAGTCGTCCGGCTTGATCCCGGTCAGCTCGGTCACCGTGCGCATGGTGCAGCTCGGCGTACGGTCGTCCTGGCCCAGGCTCTCGTTGAAGCGGACGCCCTGTGAGCCCGGGATGACCTTGGTGGTGCCGTCCTCCTGCTCGGTCGGGCAGTCCGGGACGTCCACGATCAGGTCGCGCGGGATGCTCAGCGCGGTGGCGTTGGACCGGTCCTTGGAGACGTGCAGCAGGATCGTCGTGTCGGCGTGCCCGACGCTGCCCGAGTCGCCGTAGCCCTCGTTGCCCGCGCCCGTGCGCTTGTCCGTGCCGATCACCAGGATGTTGATCGCCTCGTCCTTGCGGAAGCCGCCGGTGCCGGCGCCGTCGTCCGACACGGACGTGATGTTGTCGTTCAGGTGCTTGATGTAGAGGTAGCCGGCGGCCGACACGGCGACGAGCACGAAGGCCATGGACCCGCCGGTCCACAACAGCACCTTCTTCGCCGTCGACTTCTTCTTCACCGGCCGCCGGGAGGCGCGCCTGCCCTGCGGTGCCTCCGGCTCACCGCCCCGGCGCCGGGCCGAGCGCGGGGCCGGCACCTCGGCGCCGCGCGCCCGGGGCGTCTGCCGGTCCTTGCCGGTCGTCTGCCGCTCCTTGCCGGTCGTCTGCCGGGCACGGCCGCCCGCCGCGTCATCGCCGTCCCGGGGGGACGGTCTGCGCGGTCCGGGAACCGGCGACTGCGCTGCGGTAGGGCTCAGTCGCAGTTCGTATTCGCCGGTGTTCGGATTGAGCACCCACTGGTCTGCGGGGTCGATGTTGTCCGCCCGCCCACGGCCTTGCGCGTCCACGGTTGTCCGAATCCTCCGTCGGGGCCACGCGGCGCCTTCCCCCTCCAAGGCGCTCGGGTCTCGGTGAAACAGTGCACGGCCCCGACAAAGCCCGTCGGACCTCGCGGCCAGGTGCACCGGATCGCTCACACTATCCGCCCAGTTCAGCGTCGAGCGACGCTGGTGACAAATTCGACATGCCTACAACCGGGCAATCCCCCTCATTTTCTGAACGGATTTTCTGAACGGCAGTTCACCACCCCGGTGCACGGCTCACTCACAGGTCTGTTCGGCGGCGGTCCGCCCGCGGAACGTCGGGGCGGGCGAGGGGTCGTCCGCCGTGCCGGACCCCGTGTCCTGCCCGGGAATCTCCTGCGCGTTCTCCTGGGTCACCACGACCGGCCGATCGGCCCGCAACCGGGCGAACAGCATCTCGGCCTGCGGCTCCACGAGTTGATCGCGGTTGGCGTCGTAGACGTACGACTCCCTCGGCACCGTCAGGAACTGGACACGTTCGGTGGGGATGTCACGCAGTCCACGCACCAACTGGTACAAACCGCTCAGGCTTGCCAGTTCCGGATCGGTGGTCAGCGAGGAGGTCGCCGCGTCCAGCACCGGATACAGCTTCACCGGGTTCAACAGGACGTCACTGCTCTGCACCTTGTTGACGAGCGCGCCGAGGAACCGCTGCTGCCGCTCCATGCGTTCGGTGTCGCTGCCGTTCCCCAGCGACTTGCGGGCGCGGACGAACCCGAGCGCCTGCTCCCCGTCGAGCCTGACCTTCCCCGCGGGCAGCTTCAGCTTCGCCGCCTTGTCGTCCACCGGTTCCTTCAGGCACACCTCCACGCCGTCGACGGCGTCCACCATCTCCTTGAACCCGCTGAAGTCAAGGACCACGTGGTGGTCGATCCGGATGCCGGTCAGCTTCTCGACGGTCCGGATCGTGCACGCCGGACCGCCCACCTGGAAGGCGTGGTTGAACATCGCGAACACCGGATCGCTGCGCCCGCCGTCCTTCTGCCCGCAGCCCGGGACGTCCACCATCAGGTCCCGGGGCAGCGAGACGGCGGTGGCGCTGTGCCGGTCGGCGGCGAGGTGCAGCAGGATCGTCGTGTCCGACCGCTCGGTGCCGGCGTCCTTCCCGTACGTGCCGTTGCCGGCCCCGGCCCGCGTGTCGGACCCGATCAGCAGGATGTTCTGCGCGTCCCGCACCAGCGCGGTGGGCCGCTCCCGCTCGAACCGCGCCAGCTCGGCGGCGGCGGCCTCGTCGGCGGTGATGTTGGCGCTGAGCCTGGCGTAGACGGCCCACCCGGCACCCGCGGCCACGACGAGGAGTACGGCAGCCCCCAGCGCGGAGTTCCGCGCCCACCGCCGCCGGCGCCGTATCAGCCCGTCCCCGGTCGCGGAGGCCCCCGCCCCCGGACCGGGACCGACGGGCTTGCCTGCGGTGTCGGTCACGGTAGGGCCATCCCCTCATGGCGTACGAGCGGCGCGTCCTGCACTTACGACGATGGCGGGGCGGGGGAGGGGAGGCGCCCTTTGCTGCTCCAGTCGGGTGACGCGCCACCCGGAAGCCGCCGAATCGCCGGAGGAGCCCCAGGGCCTTTCGTGCGGAGCCCGGCGTCATCCAAGCGAAAGGCCCTAGCGGTACTCGGCTGAGTACGCCTAGCGCAGCACCGTGGTCACCCTCTCGGTCTCCACCCGCTTGGCGAGCGCCTCCTCGTCCAGCCGGTCCAGGTTCCGGCACAGCACCACCGACCCGCCGACGGCCAGCGGCGAGAACAGCCCCGCGCTCAGCCCCTCCCAGGTGTCGTACGGCAGCCCCGACAGCAACCGGGACCCGGGACCCGTGAGGCCCAGCGCCCCCGCTTCGGAAGCGGCCAGCTCGACGACCTCGGCCCCGCTGAACTCCCGCCCGGCGACGATGAGCGCCGGCTCCTCCGGATCCACCGGGGCGAACGGGGCGAACCGGTCGCCCTGAGCCGGGACTTCCACGGCGTAGTCGATGAACCCGGGCGGAGTCTGCGGGAAGCGCCCGCCCAACGGCCGCAGCGCCAGCGCCACTCGCTCACCGGTGCAGGCGCGCGCCGCGTCGAGCGAGTCCGGCCCGCTCACGACGACGTCGGCCGCCGCCGGGTCACCGGCGACGTCCGCGACCGCACCCACCGACGAACAGGCCAGCAGCCACACCGCCGTCTGCCAGTGTGCGGGCAGCAGCACCGCGACCCGGTCGCCGGGCCCGGTGGCGAGGTCGCCCTGGAGGAGGTTGGCGGTCTTGGCCACCCAATTGGCGAAGGTGGCCACGGACAGTTCGACGCGTTCGCCCGTGGCGTCGTCGTAGAAGGTCACCAGCGGGCGGCCGGGATCCGCGGCGAGCGCGGAAGTCAGCAGGTCGGCAGGGGTGCGATCGGTGGCGTTCACCCGGGACAGGGTACGCGCGGGCGGGCGGGCGCGGCGGGCGGTGGGGCCACTGGTTCGGCGGTACGTCCCCCGACAGGCCGTCAGTTCATGGATGGACAGATATGTATGGCTATGTCCAAGATCATGCACATGCGTGGATCCCTCACCTCCTGTCCTGGCGTCTCCCCGCTCGCCGCCTGCTCGATCGGCCTCACCTTCGCCACGGCCCTCGCGCTCGCTCCCGCCGCGCCCGCGACCGCCGCGACCGCGCCCGCGCCCACGACCGGCGCGACCGCACCCGTTTCCGCCGCGACCACTGCGACCACTGCGACCGCCGCGACCGGCCGGGGTCAGGCCGCGGTCCCGGGCAGCACCCGGTCGCTGCCGCTCGTCCCGCTCTCCCGGGAACGGGTCCTCGGCGGAGCCCCGGAACAGGGGCTGTACCGCACCGGCCTCGACCGGTTCGCGCTGGTCGGCGTGGTCTGGGACGACCCGGGCACCGAACTGCGGGGACAGGTGCGGGTGCGCACCCGGTCCGCCGTGACGGGGCAGTGGTCCGGCTGGCAGGACGTCGAGGCGCACAACGCCGACCACGGCGCCGACCCGGACACGGCGGAGGGCTCGTCCCGGCGGGTGCGCGGGGCGACGGCACCGCTGTGGGTGGGGGACGCCGACGGTGTGGACGTGCGGGTGCGGGCGGCCGGGCCGGGCGGCGGGGACGGCACCGGGCTCCCTCCCGGGAAGCGGGCCGGCGGTCCGGGGGCGTCGCTGCCGCCGGGGCTGCGGCTGGAGTTGGTGGACCCCGGGGGCGGCCAGGGCCGGGTGACCGGTGAGGGGCTGCCCGCGAACCCGCGCGGCGACGACCCGCCCCGTACCGCCCTGGACACGGAGGCCGCGTTGGCCGCCTCGGCCGCCAACGCGGACATCACCGCGTTCGGCGCCACCGCGATCCCGGAACTGGACCGGTCGGCCACCGAACAGGAACGGACCCGCCTCCAGGGACCGGTGCGGGGGAAGCCGTACATCGGACCGCGCCCGCGGATCGTCACCCGCCGGGGCTGGGGCGCGGACGAGTCACTGCGCGAGCGCGGGTTCGTCTACACGAAGAAGATCAAGGCGGCCTTCGTCCACCACACCGCCACGGGCAACGCGTACACCTGCGCCCAGGCCCCCTCCGTCATCCGCAGTATCTACCGCTACCACGTGAAGAGCATGGGCTGGCGGGACATCGGCTACAACTTCCTCGTCGACAAGTGCGGAACCCTCTACGAGGGCCGGGCCGGGGGCGTCGCCAAGGCGGTGCTCGGCGCGCACACCCTCGGGTTCAACACCAACAGCATGGGCATCGCGGTGATCGGCACGTACGGCGCGACCAGGCCGTCGAGCGCCGCGGTGAAGGCCATCGCCCGGCTCACCGCGTGGAAGCTCGGGCTCTACGGGGTCAATCCGAGCGGAAAGACATATCTCACGTCGGGCGGTGGGAATCTCTACCCCAAGGGGAAGAACGTACGGCTGAACGTGATCTCCGGCCATCGCGACGGGTTCGCCACCGAGTGCCCCGGCAAGCGGCTGTACGCCAAGCTCGGCACGGCCCGCTCCAGCGCGGCGGGCTACCAGGGGCGCTGAGGCCGGAGCGGGGCGGTCGGGGGAAACCGCACGCCGATCTCGCGGGACACCGCGCGGCCATCGAAGGTGTCGTCGCACGGTCTGCATACACTGACCGGCCGAAACGAGTATGACGAGTAGTTCGGCCGGTCCCGGCAGGAAGCAGAGACGACAGGTGACAGAAGCGATCCTCCTGGTCGGCGGCAAAGGCACCCGGCTCCGGCCGCTCACGGTGCACACACCCAAGCCGATGGTCCCGGCCGCCGGGGTGCCGTTCCTCACCCACCAGCTGGCGCGGGCGCGAGCGGCGGGCGTCGAGCACATCGTCCTCGCCACCAGCTATCTGGCCGAGGTCTTCGAGCCGTACTTCGGCGACGGCTCCGCGCTGGGCCTGCACATCGAGTACGTGACGGAGGAGGAGCCGCTCGGCACGGGCGGAGCCATCCGCAACGTCGCCGCCCGGCTGCACTCCGGCCCCGAGGACCCGGTGCTGATCTTCAACGGGGACATCCTGACGGGGCTGGACATCAGGGCCCTCGTGGACACCCACGAGTCGACGGGCGCGGACGTCTCGCTCCATCTGACGCAGGTGACGGACCCGCGCGCCTACGGCCTCGTGCCCACGGACGGGACCGGCCGCGTCCTGGCCTTCCTGGAGAAGCCGCAGACGCCGGAGGAGATCGTCACCGACCAGATCAACGCGGGGGCGTACGTCTTCCGCCGCTCGGTCATCGACACCATCCCGGCGGGCCGCCCGGTGTCCGTGGAACGCGAGACCTTCCCCGGCCTCCTGGCGGCCGGCGCCCATCTGCAAGGCATGGTCGACTCCACCTACTGGCTGGACCTCGGCACCCCGGCCGCCTTCGTCCGCGGCTCGGCCGACCTGGTCCTGGGCCGGGCCCCGTCCCCGGCGGTCCCCGGCCGCTGCGGCGACCAGCTCGTGCTGCCGACGGCCACGGTGGCACCCGACGCCAAGCTGACGGGCGGCACGGTGGTGGGCGAGGGCGCGTTCGTGGCGCAGGGCGCGCGGATCTTCGGCTCCACGATCCTGCCGGGCGCCGTCATCGAACCCGGCGCCGTCATCACCGACTCCCTCATCGGCACCCGCGCCCGCGTCGGCGAACGCTCCGTCCTCACCGGGACGGTCATCGGCGACGGCGCGATCGTGGGCGCCGACAACGAACTCCGCGACGGCGTGCGGGTCTGGTGCGATGCCCGGATCCCGGCGGGAGCGGTGCGTTTCTCTTCCGACCAGTAGAGGGCACCCGGAGCCTCGGCCACCGCCCATGGGGCTACGCCCTCGGACGCCCGTGGCCCAGGGGTCCCACTCGCCGGATGCCGTCGACCGGCCAGGGGTCCCACTCGCCGGATGCCGTCGGCCCGCCAGGGTCCAAGCCGCCGGATGCCGTCCGCGGCCCGCGGTGGGTCACCCGCGCAGTTCCCCGCGCCCCTGGGGCACTGCACCGCCGTCGGCCGCACAGTGCCGTTCGCCGCTGGGCCGGCCGCCCCCGCTTTGCTGCAAGCAGCCTGCCGCCGCAGCTGCGGGCAGTCGTGCCGCCGGGGCGGCACGGGTGGGCCGGGGGTAATCCCTCCGGGGGAGGCACCCCGCCAGCACCGGTGAGTGACACCCACCCCCGGCCGACCGCAGCGCCGCACACCCGGCCAGCGCCGGCAAGCGAGGCCAGTTGCCCAGACCGCGCCGGGTCACAGCAACCCGATGTCCACCCGCCGCATCTTCGGCTTACGTCGCGCCGGTACGTGCCCGCTCAGCAGGATCAACCGAGCCGCCCGATGCCGCTGCCCGGCATACGGCTCAAGCAAGCGCAGCATCTCCGCATCGTCGGCCTCCCGGTCCCCCGCCAGCGCCCACCCCACGATCCCGGGCAGATGCAGGTCCCCGACCGTCACCGCGTCCGCCGCCCCATGACTGCGCTGCACCACTTCCGCCGACGTCCATGGCCCCACCCCCGGCACGACCTCCAACCGCGCCCGAGCCTCGTCCGCCGGCATCCCCACCGCCTGCTCCAGCCGCGCAGCGACCCGTACGGCCCGCAGAATCGTGGACGCCCGCTTGTCGTCGACCCCGGCCCGGTGCCACTCCCAGGACGGAACCAGCGCCCAGGTCCGCGGCGCCGGCATCACCCACATCGCCCGTTCGCCGACCCCCGCGGGGCCCGGCGCCGACTCCCCGAACCTCCGGACGAGCCGCCGCCACGCCCGGTACGCCTCGTCGGTGGTGACCTTCTGCTCCAGCACGGACGGGATCAGCGACTCCAGCACCAGCCCGGTCCGGGTCAGCCGCAGCCCCGGCCGTCGGTGCCGCGCCAGCGCGACCAGCCGGTGCCGCGGCACGAACGCCTCGGGATCGTCACCGGCACCGAGCAGCTCCGGCAACTGCTCCAGCAGCCACGCGGCACCCGGCCCCCACGCCTCGCCGAGCACCTCACCGCCCTGTGCCCGCACCCGCAGCGTCCCCGGCCCGGCGGGCGTACGGCAGGCCCGCCACACGGAGCCGTCGGCCGTGGCCCGGAAGGTCGGGTCGGCGGGACCGCGCCGCAGCGGCCCGAGGGTCAGCCCGAGGTCCAGCGGCCCCTCAGGCACCCACCGCCGTACCCGCGCGGGCGCGACCGCCTGCCGTGGTATCCCGGCGGCGGCCCCCGCCGGCACGGCGACATGCCCGCCGCGCACGGTCGTACGCGTGGGCCGCTGGGGGAAACGTCCTGCCACGAAGGAGTCCTATGAGTCCGAGGGGTGCGGTGCCGTGCCGGTGCCGTCTACGAGACTAGGCGCTCGACGCGCCACCGGTGCCGCCCCGGAGCGGACCGGGCCGCGTCGAACTCACCGCACCTCCAGGAACGCCCCCGCGTCCCGCTCCGGTCGCGGTCTCGGCTCCTCCGCCGGGTGGCCGACCGCCACCGCTCCCATCGGGTCCCAGTGCGCCGGCAGCCGAAGCACCTCGCGCACCACGTCCCGGCAGAACATCGTGGACGACACCCACGCCGAGCCCAGCCGCTCCCCGGCCAGCGCGACCAGCAGGTTCTGCACGCCCGCGCCCATCGCGACGACGAACATCTCCCGCTCGGCACCGTCCCGCCGGGCGTCGCCGTAGGTGTGCGAGCCGTCCATGACGAGGCACGGCACGACCAGGTACGGGGCGTTGCGCAGCACGTCACCGCGCCGGATCCGCTTCGCGATGGACTCCTCGCTCTTGCCGTCGCGGCGCAGGTCCTCGATCCAGGCGTCCCGCATCGCGTCGAGCAGCCGTACCCGCGACTCCTCCGACTCCAGCAGCACGAACCGCCACGGCGTGGTGTGGTGCGGGGCGGGCGCGGTGACGGCGGCGGCCACTGCGCGCCGGACCGCGCCGGGGTCCACCGGCTCGTCGGTGAACGCCCGCACGGTGCGGCGCTGGGTCACGGCCTCCCGCACGGCCTCGGAGGTGCCGAGCCGGAACATGTCGTCCCGCGCGCCGCGCACCAGGGCCCGGGCCCCCTCCCCGGGCTGGTCGGCCACGGTGTGGGGCAGCCCGCGCACCACGGCCACCGGCAGGCCCGCCGCCTTGCCCTTGACCAGGTCACCGGCGGCGGCCAGCTCGTCCGCCGTGGCGACGACGGTCGCGCTGAGCGGGTTGCCGTACCCGTCCGTGCCCCCGCGCAGGTCGTCCAGCACGCGCACCCCGGCGGCGCCGATCGCGACATCGGTGAGCCCCGCGCGCCAGGGCCGCCCGAACGTGTCACTGACGACGACGCCGACGTCGACGCCGAGGGCGGCGCGCAGGCCGGCCCGGATCGCGCGCGCGGACGCGTCCGGGTCCTCGGGCAGCAGGAGCACGGTCCCGGCGGGAGTGTTGGAGGCGTCGACCCCGGCGGCGGCCATGACCAGGCCCTGCCGGTTCTCCACGATGCGCAGCGGGCCGCGCCGGGCCACGACCCGGACCGTCTCGGCGTCGATCGCGGCCTCCCGGTCGGCCGCCCGCACGATGCGGCCCTCGGCCTTGGAGACGATCTTCGAGGTGACGATCAGCACATCGCCGTCGGCCAGTCCCGGCTCGGTCGCGGCGATCAGCTTGGCGAGGTCGTCGCCAGGCCGCACCTCGGGGATACCGGACAGGGCCCACACGCGGTACCCGGGCCGTCCGGCCCCGGCGGACGCCGTGTCGCTCACGCCCCCCGCACCTCCTCGGCCAGCGCCAGCGCCTCCCGTGCCATCCGCGCCGCCGCGTCCACGTCGGTCATCATCAGCGGTACGGCCCGGCAGCGGATGCCGTCCGCCTCGACCCGCTCGACCGCGCCCGCGTCGACGGTGTCGACCAGCCAGCCGTCCAGCAGCCCGGAGCCGTAGTGCTCGGCGACCGCGGCGGCCGTGGACTCCACGCCGACGGCGGCCAGCACCTTGTCGGCCATGCCGCGCACGGGCGCGTCGCCGACGATCGGGGACAGGCCGACCACGGGCACGCCCGCCTCGGCGATGGCCTCGCGGATGCCGGGCACGGCGAGGATCGTGCCGATGGACACGACCGGGTTGGACGGCGGGAAGAGGATCACGTCCGCCTCGGCGATGGCCTCCAGCACGCCCGGGGCCGGTTTGGCCTGCTCGGCGCCGACCGGGACGACCGCCCCGGCCGGGACGGAGGCCCGCAGCCGCACCCAGTACTCCTGGAAGTGGATCGCCTTGCGCTCCCCGTCCAGCTCGACGGCCACGTGCGTCTCGACGCGGTCGTCGGTCATCGGGATCAGCCGCACGCCCGGCTTCCAGCGGTCGCACAGCGCCTCGGTGACCGCGCTCAGCGGATAGCCGGCGCCCAGCATCTGCGTCCGCACGATGTGCGTGGCGAAGTCCCGGTCGCCGAGCCCGAACCATTCCGGGCCGACGCCGTAGGCCGCCAGTTCCTCCTTGAGGTGGAAGGTCTCGTCCGTCCGCCCCCAGCCCTGCTCCTCGTTGATGCCGCCGCCCAGCGTGTACATCACCGTGTCCAGGTCCGGGCAGACCTTGAGCCCGAAGAGGTGGATGTCGTCGCCGGTGTTGCCGATGACCGTGACGTCCGCGTCCGGCACGGCCCGCTTCAGACCGCGCAGGAAACGGGCACCGCCGATGCCGCCTGCCAGAACCACAATGCGCATGGGAGCAAGTCTCGCAGGCCGGTCCGACAACGCGTCAGGCAGTCACCGGACGCGCCCCGCCGTGCGCCTCGTCGTGCGCCTCGCAGTGGGGAGAGGTGTGCATGGGCATCTCGGTCAGGCCGGGGTAGTACACGTGCAGGCTGACCGCCGGTTCCAGCGCGTCGTTGACGACCTCGTGCACGTAGCCCGGCGCGAACACCCGCTGCGCGCCCGCCGCCAGCGCGTGCGTGCCGCGCTCGGTGCGTTCGGTGAGGGTGCCCTCCAGGACGGTGAGGACACCGGACGAGCGCCCGTGGTCGTGCCGCCCGCTGCCCTGCCCGGGGACCCAGGACAGCAGCCACACCTCGTAGCCGGGGCCGGTGCGCAGCCGGTGGTACCAGCGGGTGGTGGCGTCGTAGCGGACGAGGTGCGCCCACTGGGCGCGGTCGGCGGCGATCGAGCGGGCGAGGCCCGCGAACTCGGCGACCGTGGCCGGGTGCTCGCGCGGCGGCTGGAGCAGGTGCGGGACTTCGAGGATGTCGCCGGCGATCTGGAGGTCGTTGTCGCTGTTCATCGGGGTTCGGTGGTCCTCGGTGAAGAGTGGGGGGCTGGAGCCGGGTGTGGTGCTGGGTGACGCGTACGGTCCGCCCGGGTCACGGGCGGGCGGGGTGCCCTGGATGAGGGATCACGGAGCGTGGAGACGCGGCCGGGCCGGGATGGGCTCGGGGACAGCCGGAGCGGCTTGGCTCAACAGCTGGAACAGCAACAACAGCTACAGCGCGCGCGGGCGGCACCGAGGGACCCGGCGGTGCGGGTCGAGGTGGGTGCCAAGTTCGCGAGCATGCCCACTAGGACATCGGTTCACACCCGCACTGTCAACTCGACGCCCGGTATGTGGGACATGTTTCACCTCATCCGGTTCATCTGAAAAGTGAAAGGTTTGCTCACCGGGGGGTCGGGACACATGGGGCACATCCGAGCGCTTGAGCCTCGCGGAACGGGATCGAACGCGGAGGCGTCTTTCCCCGTACAGAGATCTGTACGGGGTCGTGACCGCCCCCCGGGGTCCTGCTGCGTGTCAAGGTTTATGCCGATTTGAACACTTTCCGCACGGCCTTGGTTCCGCAGAGTGAATAACGGACCCAATAGCAGATCTCGGCTTGACTCGCCCGGAGCAGCACACTTGTAATTTCACTCGTGTCGTTCAGCCGAAATCGGTAACGGCTACGCACGGGGACGCGAAAGACAGACGAGGGGCGCACATGACCGAGCTGGTGCAGCAACTGCTGGTCGACGACGCGGACGAGGAACTCGGCTGGCAGGAGCGCGCGCTGTGCGCCCAGACCGACCCCGAGTCCTTCTTCCCCGAGAAGGGCGGCTCCACCAGAGAGGCCAAGAAGGTCTGCCTCGCCTGCGAGGTCCGTTCCGAGTGCCTCGAGTACGCCCTCGCGAACGACGAGCGCTTCGGCATCTGGGGCGGCCTGTCCGAGCGGGAACGCCGCCGTCTGAAGAAGGCCGCCGTGTGACCGTACGGCCGGCCACCAACGTCGCGAACGGCCCGTCGCCAGTGGGTTATCCACAGGCGGCGGGCCGTCGTCATGGCCAGCCGATAGTGTGGTCGCTCGTCCGAGACGCCCCGCTGTCCCGACGCGGTCGATCCGCTCGACGCACGGGGAGGCACAGGCGTCCACCGCAGTCCATCGAACCGGGGCCCGTACCTCGATGTCCGTGCACAGCCATACGGCAGCCCAAAGCGGCACCGCCACAGCAGCGTTCGACCCAGCCCGCCCGCCCGAGTTCCCGCGTCATGTGGTGACCGCGGTCCTCGTCTCGCACGACGGCGCCCGCTGGCTGCCCGACGCGCTCGCCGGGCTGCTCGGCCAGGAGCGCCCCGTCCAGTACGCGGTGGCCGCCGACACCGGCAGCGCGGACGACTCCGCCCGGCTGCTCACCGACGCCCTCGGCGACGCCAACGTGCTGCACCTGGCCCGCCGTACCGGCTTCGGCCAGGCCGTGGAGGAGGCGAGCCGCACCGCGCCCCTCCTCACCCCGGAGGACCTGCCGTACCTCAAGCGCCCCAGCGGCTGGGACCCGGTCACGCGCAGCTGGCGCGACGACGCCTACGACCTGCCCGAACTGCCGCACGGCGAGCCCGTCCAGTGGCTGTGGCTGCTGCACGACGACTGCGCCCCCGAACCCGACGCCCTCGCCCAGCTGCTGCGCGTCGTCGACAACGAACTCGAACTCGGCCGCACCGACGTCGCCGTCGTCGGCCCCAAGCTGCGCGGCTGGTACGACCGCCGTCAGCTGCTGGAGGTCGGCGTCTCCATCGCCAACTCCGGCCGCCGCTGGACCGGCCTGGACCGCCGTGAGCAGGACCAGGGCCAGCACGACCACGTCCGCACCGTGCTGTCCGTCTCCACCGCCGGCATGCTCATCCGCCGCGACGTCTTCGAACAGCTCGGCGGCTTCGACCGCCGGCTGCCCCTCATGCGCGACGACGTCGACCTGTGCTGGCGCGCCCACACGGCCGGCCACCGCGTCCTGGTCGCCCCCGACGCCGTCGTCCGGCACGCCGAGGCCGCCTCCCGCGAGCGCCGCACGGTCGACTGCGCGGGCCGCACCACCGCCTCCCCGCACAAGGTCGACAAGGCGGGCGCCGTCTACACCCTGCTCGCCAACACCCGTACGGCCGCGCTGCCCTGGGTCCTGCTGCGGCTGCTCCTCGGCACCGTCCTGCGCACCCTCGCCTACCTCGTCGGCAAGGTCCCCGGCCAGGCCGTCGACGAGATCCGCGGCCTGCTGAGCACCCTGCTGCGGCCCGAGCGGATCATCGCCGCCCGGCGCGGCCGCGGCCCCGCCCAGATCGACAAGGGGGAACTGCGCCAGCTGTTCCCGCCGCCCGGCGCCACCATCCGGGCCACCGTGGAGCAGATCGCGGGCAACTTCTCCAGCGGCACCGACGGCGACACCGCCTCGGCCGGCCGGCACGGCGGCGCCGTGGAGTCCGGGCCCGGCGGCGACGACGCCGAGTTCCTGGAGGTCGAGCAGTTCGCCCGGCTCAAGCGGATCGCCCGCAGACCCGGCCCGGTGCTCTTCCTCGCGCTGCTGCTCATCTCCCTCGCCGCCTGCCGCGCCCTGCTCGCCGGCGGCGCGCTCGCCGGCGGGGCCCTGCTGCCCGTCCCGGCCGGCGCCGGCGACCTGTGGTCCCGCTACCTGGACGCCTGGCACCCGGTCGGCGTCGGCGGCAGCCCGTCCGCGCCCCCGTACCTGGCGATCGTCGCCACCCTCGCCTCGATCCTGTTCGGCTCCACCGGACTCACCGTCACCGTCCTGCTCGTCTGCTCGGTGCCGCTCGCCGGGTTCACCGCCTACTTCGCCTCCCGGCCCCTGGTCACCTCCCGGCTGCTGCGCGCCTGGGCGGCCATCGCCTACGCCTTCCTGCCCGCCACCACCGGCGCCCTGGCCGGAGGCCGCATCGGCACTGCCGTCCTCGCCGTGCTGCTGCCGCTCATCGCCCGCGCGGGCATCGCCGCGAGCGGCCTGGCCGGCCGCACCGGCGCGCGCGGCAGCTGGCGCGCCACCTGGGCGTACGCGCTGCTGCTGACCATCACCACCGCCTTCACCCCGATCGTCTGGCCCATCGCCCTGCTGCTCGGCCTCGGCGTACTGGTGCTGCGCCGCCGCGACCTCGTCGCCCACGGCCTGCGCTTCCTCGCCCAGCTCGGCACCCCGCTGCTGCTCCTCGCCCCCTGGTCGCTGACCCTCCTGCCGACCGGCTTCTTCCAGGAGGCCGGCCTGGAGTACGGCCCCTCGGCCGCCTCCGCGCTCGATCTGCTCGGCGCCGCGCCCGGCGGCCCCGGCACCGTGCACGGCCTGATGCTCATCGGCATCGTGCTCGCCGCGCTCGCCGCCCTGCTGCGCTCCGAGCGGCAGCTGGGCATCCGCACCGCCTGGGCCGTCGCCCTGACCGGCCTCGTCTTCGCGGTCCTGTCCAACAAGTCCGCCTGGGCCGGACCGGCGACCCTCGTCTACGGCATCGCCCTGCTGGCCGCCGCCGCCCTCGGCGCCGACGGCGCACGCGCGCGCGTGGCCGAGCAGAGCTTCGGCTGGCGCCAGCCGGTCGCCGCCCTGATCGCCTTCGCCTCGGCCGCCGGCCCGCTGCTCGTCGCCGCCGGCTGGATGATCCGCGGCGCCGACGGCCCGCTGGAGCGCCGCGACCCGGCCCAGGTGCCCGCGTTCGTCGCGGAGGACTCCAGCGGCGGCGACCAGGCCCGCACCCTGGTCCTCGACAGCGACTCCACCGCGCGCGTGCGCTACACCCTGGTCCGCGGCTCCGGCGCCCGCATGGGCGACGCCGAACTCACCGCCGCCGACGGCGACAACGCCCGCCTGGACAAGACCGTCGCCAACCTCGTCGCCGGCTCGGGCGCCGACCAGGCCGACGAACTCGGCGGCTTCGCCGTGCGGTACGTCCTCGTCCACAAGGGCGCCCCGCGCGACATCACCCGCGTCCTCGACGCCACCCCCGGCCTGGCCCGGCTCAGCCAGCAGAACGGCAGCGCCCTGTGGCGCGTCGACCAGGAGGTCGGCCGCGCGGCCATCGTGCCCGCCTCCGGCTCGGGCAAGGCCCAGCCGGTCACCGCGGGACCGGTGGAGATCCACACGACGATCCCCTCCGGCTCCGGCAGCCGCGTCCTGCGCCTCGCCGACAGCGCCGCCGAGGGCTGGACGGCCACCCTCGACGGCAAGCCGCTCACCCGGACCACGGTCGACGGCTGGGCCCAGGGCTTCCAACTCCCCTCCGGCGGCGGCAGGCTGGACGTCACCTACGACGCCCCGATCGCCCACACGGCCTGGCTCCTGGCACAGGGCGCGCTCGCCGTCGTCCTGGTCGTCCTCGCCCTGCCCGGCCGCCGCCGCGACGTCGACGACGACCTGCCCGAGGAGCAGCCCCTGCCCGTCCAGGCCACCGCGGGCGAGGGCCGCCGCGCCCGCCGCCTGCGCGCCCAGGCGGAGGAGAGCGCCGCCGAGGAACAGCCCGGCACGCCTCAGCCCGAGCAGGCCCCGGCCGCCGTGCCGCACCAGCAGGCGTACGACACGGGTGTCCCCCCGGCCGAGCGGAACGAGGACTGGGGGAGCGACCCGGCCACCTACGGGCACGCCGAGACCGCCGGGCACGCCGAGTACGCCGGGTACCCCGGGTACGGCGCGGACCCGTACGGGACCGCCACCGGCTACGACCAGCAGTCGTACCAGCAGCCCGACCCCTACCAGACGGCCCCGTACGACCCGTACGGCTACAGCGGCACCTCCGACCAGATGCCGTACGACCCGGCGGCCTACCAGCAGGGCTACGACCCGGCCTACGACCCCGCCCAGCAGGGCTATGACCCGGCCCAGTACCCCGACCCCCACGGCACCGGCAGCCAGCGCCCCGACGGGAGCCAGCAGTGAACCGCACCACCCTGTCCCTGATCGCCGGCACGGCCGCGCTGGCCGCCGTCACCGCGTTCGCCGCGACCGACTCGCCGTCCGCGTCCGGCGCCACCGCACCCCAGGCGGCGGCCCGGCTGCCCGTGGAGCGCACCAGCCTGCTGTGCCCGGCGCCGAGCACGTCGGACGTCGCCGACACGGCGTACACGTCGTTCACGCCGGTCACCGAGGGTGCCGGGAGCGGCGGCAAGGCCCGACTCCAGCCGGCCGTCGGGCAGTCGGCCGACGGCACGGACGGCAGCAAGGGCGGCAAGGGCGCCGGGAAGAAGTCCGACGAGCCGGTGCTCACCCCGAAGGCACCGGGCACGCCGGCCACCGGAGAGATCTCCGGCGCCGACGCGCCCGCGCTCGTCGGCACCGCGGACGGCAGGTTCGCGTCCGGCTGGACCGTCCAGGAGACCACCGAGGTCGCCGTAGGCAGCGGCCGGGGCCTGCTCGGCGTCAACTGCACAGGCGCGGACACCGAGTTCTGGTTCCCGGGCGCCGGCACGGCCGCCGGCCGCACGGACTACGTCCATCTGACCAATCCCGACGACTCCGCCGCCGTGGTCGACATCGAGCTGTACGGCAAGGACGGCGCGATCAAGTCCCCGCTGGGCGAGAACCTCACCGTCAAGCCGCACGCGAGCGAGCCGATCCTGCTCTCCACGCTCACCGACGAGCGGCAGACCGACCTGACCGTGCACGTCAGCGTGCGCAGCGGCCGGGTCGGCGCCGCCGTGCAGGCCCTGGACGACAAGGCGGGCGGCGACTGGCTGGCCGCCGCCACCGACCCGGCCGGCAGCCAGGTCCTGCCCGGCATCCCGAAGGACGCCACCGACGTCCGCCTGATCGCCTTCGCCCCCGGCGACGACGACGCCGACCTGAAGATCCGCCTGGCCTCGCCCAGCGGCCTGATCACCCCGGCCGGCCACGAGACCCTGCACGTCAAGGCCGGCATGACCACGGCGGTCGATCTCGGCGACGTCACCCGTGGCGAGGCCGGTTCGCTGTTCCTCACCCCCACCGACCAGAGCGTCCCGGTCGTCGCGGCGCTCCAGGTGGTGCGCGGCAAGGGCGACAAGAAGGAGACGGCGTTCATCCCGGCCACGGCCGCCGTCGGCACGCGCGCGACCGCGGCCGACAACAGCGCGAAGGGCACGACGCTCGCCCTGACGGCCCCCACCGGCACGGCCACCGTCAAGGTGACGGCGTCGGCGGGCAGCGAGGGCGGAACCGCGGTGACCAAGACGTACACGATCAAGTCCGGCACCACCCAGGACGTCGACGTCCCCGTCCCGTCGGGCCTGAAGGGCACGTACGCCCTCACGGTCGAACCCGTCTCCGGCGCCCCCGTCTACGCCTCCCGCACCCTCGCGGCCACCGAGGGGGGCGTCCCCGCCTTCACCGTCCAGACCCTCCCGAACGACCGCGGAACGGTGTCGGTACCGACGACGGAGCAGGACCTGTCGATCCTCCAGAAGTGAGGGGCCGGGGCGGCCGATCACCGTCGGGCGAACCCGCCCCGCCCGGCCCGGCACCGGCACCGGGCGCCGGTGGGAGCGCCCTAGTCCTCCCCGTACCGGGGGTCCACGGTCTCCGGCGTCAGCCCCAGCAGCTCGGCGACCTGCTCCACGACCACCTCGTGCACCAGCGCGGCCCGCTCGTCGCGCCCCTTGGTGCGGATCTCCACCGGCCGCCGGTACACGACCACCCGTGCCCGCCGCCCGTCCCGCGCGGGGACGATCCCCCCGAGCGGAACGGCGTCGTCCGTCCATGCCGCCTGATCCCCGCGCCCCTCCAGCCGGGGCACCTCCAGCACCAGGAAGTCGATGTCGGCCAGTTGCGGCCACCGCCGCTCAAGACGTTCCACGGAGTCCTGCACCAGGTCCGCGAACACCTCGGCGCGGCTGGCCGCCAGCGGCACCTGCGGCGGCGCGATCGGCCCTCGCATGCCCCGCCCGTGGCGATCACGGCGACGGGGCCCGGGGCCGGCGGCACGGGGCGGTACACGGTTGTCCATCACTGGTGAAGGGTAGTCCCCGCGCCCTCCGCACGTCCGGCTCCGTGCGGCAACCGGCCCATGCCTCCGCATGTCACAGGATGACCATTTCAGCCAAGGTCTGGCTCGTTTCCGTAACTCTCCGAGACCGCCGAACTCAAGGCAATTGACGGTGTTTGTACCGGCTCATGACCGGACACGGTCCCGCCCGGCACCCGCCGGACATGCGTCCATGCAGGTCAACGAAGTCCGCTCAAAGGGGTGTGTGGGGCGTTTCACAGCACGACACGGGGGAGTGACCTGGTGGAGAGTCGTCGCGGCCCGCTCAAGAGTGCGGTACCGTCCAACGTCGTGAGCCCTGTACGTCGCTGTTCGCGCACCGCCTGCGGCCGACCCGCCGTCGCGACGCTGACGTACGTCTACGCCGACTCGACCGCGGTCCTCGGCCCGCTCGCCACCTACGCCGAACCCCACTGCTACGACCTGTGCGCCGAGCACTCCGAGCGCCTCACCGCCCCGCGCGGCTGGGAGGTCGTACGACTCCTCGACGCCTCCGCGCCCGCGCGGCCCAGCGGGGACGACCTGGAAGCCCTTGCCAACGCCGTGCGCGAGGCGGCCCGCCCGCAGGAGCGCGCGGCCGAGGCGGGCGGCGGCGGATCGCGCGCCGCCGACCCCATGGAGGTCGCCCGCCGCGGCCACCTGAGGGTCCTGCGCTCCCCGGACAACTGAGCGCGTCGGCCGGCCGGCACCACGCCTGAGGCCCCACCGCGCGCCACGGCCGAACGCCACCCCGCGCCACCCCCGCCCCGCGTGACGGTCGGACCCTCCGGGCGTTACGGAAGAGGGCCCACCGAGCGTCCGGCCGGTGTCCGCGCGGGCGCCCTCGCTCCCGACGGGTAGTTTGTGGGCACCCATAGGACTTCAGGAGGGTTGGCCGTGACTGCTGATCTGTCGCAGATCGTGAAGGCGTACGACGTGCGCGGAGTGGTCCCGGACCAGTGGGACGAGGCACTGGCCGGACTCTTCGGCGCCGCCTTCGCGGAGGTGACGGGAGCGACGGCCATCGTCGTCGGCCACGACATGCGGCCCTCGTCCCCCGGCCTCTCCCGCGCCTTCGCGCGCGGCGCGGCGGACCGCGGTGCGGACGTCACCGAGATCGGCCTGTGCTCCACGGACCAGCTGTACTACGCCTCCGGCGCGCTGGACCTGCCGGGCGCGATGTTCACGGCCTCCCACAACCCGGCCCGGTACAACGGCATCAAGCTGTGCCGCGCGGGCGCCGCCCCCGTCGGCCAGGACACGGGTCTCGGGCAGATCCGCGAACGCGTCGAGCGCTGGCTGGCGCAGGGCGCCCCGGACCCCGTGGACCGGCCGGGAACCCTCTGCGCGCGCGAGACGTTGGAGGATTACGCGGCGTACCTCCGCTCCCTGGTCGACCTCACCGCCATCCGCCCCCTGAAGGTCGTGGTCGACGCCGGCAACGGCATGGGCGGCCACACGGTCCCCCCGGTCTTCGCCGGCCTGCCCCTGACCCTCGTCCCGATGTACTTCGAACTGGACGGCACCTTCCCGAACCACGAGGCCAACCCGCTCGACCCGGCCAACCTGGTGGACCTCCAGAAGCGGGTCCCGGCGGAGGGCGCCGACCTCGGCATCGCCTTCGACGGCGACGCCGACCGCTGCTTCGTCGTGGACGAGAACGGCGACCCGGTCTCCCCGTCCGCGATCACCGCGCTGGTCGCCGCCCGCGAACTGGCCCGCAACGGCGGCAGGGGCACGGTCATCCACAACCTGATCACGTCCCGCACGGTCCCGGAGGTGGTGAAGGAGAACGGCGGCACCCCCGTCCGCACCCGCGTCGGCCACTCCTTCATCAAGGCGGAGATGGCCCGCAGCGGCGCGATCTTCGGCGGCGAGCACTCCGCCCACTACTACTTCAAGGACTTCTGGAACGCCGACACGGGCATGCTGGCCGCCCTGCACGTCCTCGCCGCCCTCGGCGGCCAGGAGGGCCCGCTGTCCGCCCTGGTCGCCCAGTACGACCGCTACGCCGGTTCCGGCGAGATCAACTCCACCGTCGCCGACCAGTCCGCCCGCCTCGCCGCGATCCGCACCGCGTACGAGGGCCGCGCCGGCGTCACCCTCGACGACCTCGACGGCCTCACGGTCGCCGCGGCCGACTGGTGGTTCAACGTCCGCCCGTCCAACACGGAACCGCTCCTCCGCCTGAACGCCGAGGCGAAGGACGAGGCCACCATGACGAAGATCCGCGACGAGGCACTGGCGATCATCAGGGGCTGAGCGGCCTGCCCATGAGCGGTACGCTGACCAGGCATATGCACAGACACCCGTACGCCCTCTGAAGGGACAGCACATGCCGCTCGAAGCCGGCCTCCTGGAGATCCTCGCCTGCCCGGCCTGCCATGCCCCCCTGAAGGAGCAGGACACCGAGCTGATCTGCACGGGCCAGGACTGCGGCCTCGCCTACCCGGTCCGCGACGGCATCCCGGTCCTGCTGGTCGACGAGGCCCGCCGCCCCGAGTGACGGGGCCCGTCACCTCGTAGCACCCCAGGATCCCGGCGATCGGAGGCTGCCGCCCATGCTGGACGAATCGCTGCTCGACACCCCGGAGGGCCTCGCGGAGGCCGACCACCGGGGTCTGCTCCGCGGCGCGGCGGAGGCCGGCGCCCGCGTGCGCACCGCCGCCCGGCACGCCACCGAGGCCGGCGTCGGCGAGCTCAAGCCCGATGGCCGCCCCCGCGCGGTCCTCATCGCGGGCCCCGGCGCCGCCGCCACCCACACCGCCGACCTCCTCGGCACCCTGGCCGGCCCCGGCAGCCCCGTCGTCCGGCTCGCCCCGGCCGGCGTCGCCCCGGCCGCGGGCGCCCTGCGCTGGGAACTCCCGGGCTGGGCCGGCTCCGTGGACCTGCTGCTGATCGCCACCCCGGACGGCAGCGAACCGAGCCTGTCCCTCCTCGCCGACCAGGCATACCGCCGTGGCTGCTCGGTCGTCGCCGTGGCCCCGCCCCGCACCCCGCTCGCCGAAGCGGTCGCCGGCGCGCACGGCCTGTTCGTACCGATGGCGACGGCGCCGTACGACCAGGAGGAACCGCTCGCCGCGTCCTCCCCGGGCGTCTTCTGGGCGCTGCTGACCCCGCTGCTCGCGCTCCTGGACCGGATCGGCCTGATCGCCGCCCCGCCGGACGCCCTGGAGAAGGCCGCCGACCGCCTCGACCACATCGCGGAGCGCTGCGGCCCCGCCATCGCGACCTACAGCAACCCGGCGAAGACCCTCGCCGCCGAACTCGCCGACGCGCTCCCCCTGGTGTGGACGGAAGGGCCCTCGGCCGGTCCGGCGGGCCGCCGCTTCGCCGCCGCGCTCGCCGAACTCGCCGGCCGCCCCGCCCTGGTCGCCGAACTGCCCGAGGCGCTCGCCGCGCACAGCGCCCTGCTGGCCGGCCCGCTCGCCGCCAGCGCCGACCCGGAGGACTTCTTCCGCGACCGCGTCGAGGAGCCGCCCGCGCTGCACGCGCGCGTGGTGCTGCTCCGCGACCGCCCGATCAGCGGCCTCACCGCCGCCCCCGCCGCCCGTGACGTGGCCCTCAGCCACGACACCGCGATCAGCGAACTCGAACCGGAGGAGGGCGGCGAACTGGAGACCCTCGCGGAACTGATCGCCGTCACGGATTTCGCCGCCGTTTACCTGGCACTCGCTTCCGGGGCCTGATCCTGCTCCGGGCCGGACGACCCCGAGCCCGCCCCGCCCCCGGCACCGCGACCGGCACAGTCGCCGGTGCGGCCGAGCAGCGTACGTACGGAGACAGAGAAGACACATGGACCGCCTCGACAACACCATCCGCCCCTACGCCTGGGGTTCTCCCACCGCCATACCGCACCTCCTCGGCGTCGAGCCGACCGGGGAACCCCAGGCGGAGATGTGGATGGGCGCGCATCCGGGCGCCCCGTCACGCACCGCGCGCGGGACCCTCGCCGAGGTCATCGACGCCGACCCGGAGCGGGAACTCGGCGCCCGCGCGGTCGCCAGGTTCGGCCCCCACCTGCCGTTCCTGCTCAAGATCCTCGCCGCCGGCGCGCCCCTGTCCCTCCAGGTGCACCCCGACCTGAAGCAGGCCAAGGAGGGGTACGCCGACGAGGAGCGGCGCGGCATCCCGGTCGACGCCCCCTACCGCAACTACAAGGACGCCAACCACAAGCCCGAACTGATCTGCGCCCTCACCGAGTTCGACGGCCTGTGCGGTTTCCGCGACCCGGTCCAGGCCGCCGACCTGCTCGACGGACTCGGCGTCGACTCCCTCAAGCCCTACATCGACCTGCTGCACGCACACCCCGCGGAAGCGGCCCTGCGCGAGGTCCTCACCGCGATCCTCAGCGCCGACCCGGAGGAGATGGCCCACGCGGTCGCCGAGACCACCGCCGCCTGCACCCGCCTCGGCGGTGCCTACGCCCCCTACGGCGACATCGCCCGCCACTACCCTGGCGACCCCGGCGTCATCGCGGCCATGCTGCTCAACCACGTCCGGCTCCAGCCCGGCGAGGCCCTGTACCTCGGCGCCGGCATCCCGCACGCCTATCTCAACGGCCTCGGCGTCGAGATCATGGCCAACTCCGACAACGTCCTGCGCTGCGGCCTGACCCCCAAGCACGTCGACGTCCCCGAACTCCTGCGGATCGTCCGCTTCGAGCCCATGGACCCGGGCGTGCTGCGCCCGGAGGCCTCCCCGGAGGGGGAGGAGGTCTACGAGACCCCGATCGACGAGTTCCGGCTCTCCCGGTACGTCCTCCCCGAGGGCGGCGCCGCCCACGACCTCACCCGGGACACCTCGCAGATCCTGCTCTGCACGGCCGGCACCGTCCGGGCCGGCGAGTACGAACTGCGCCCCGGCCAGTCGGTCTTCGTTCCGGCCGGCGAGCAGGCAAAGATCAGCGGCGCGGGCACCGTCTTCCGCGCCACCGTGATCGTGTGACCGAGGCCGTGGACGGCCTGTGGATCATATGACCGGGGTTGTGGATACCTGACGCACCAGTGCCCGGCCGGGCTGCAAGAATGGCCCACCGGCAAAGGCCGGGCAAAGCCGGGCACTCGTCCGGACGGACGCACCAGGACGACAGAGGCGAAGGGACAACGCGACCACATGAGCGCGTCAGGCGGTACCAAGGCGATCGTGGCGGCACTCGGCGCCAATCTCGCCATCGCGGCATCGAAGTTCGTGGCGTTCGCGTTCAGCGGCTCCTCCTCGATGCTCGCCGAGGGCGTCCACTCGCTCGCCGACTCCGGCAACCAGTTCCTGCTGCTCGTCGGCGGCAAGAAGGCGCAGCGCCAGGCGAGCCCGCAGCACCCCTTCGGCTACGGCCGCGAGCGGTTCATCTACGCCTTCCTCGTCTCGATCGTCCTCTTCTCCATCGGCGGCATGTTCGCCATCTACGAGGGCTACGAGAAGGTCCGCCACCCGCACGACCTGGAGCACTGGTACTGGCCGGTCGGCGTCCTCGTCTTCGCGATCATCGCCGAGGGCTTCTCCTTCCGCACGGCCATCAAGGAGTCCAACGGCCTGCGCGGCACGCTCTCCTGGAAGGAGTTCATCCGCCGCGCCAAGGCACCCGAGCTGCCCGTCGTCCTCCTGGAGGACTTCGGCGCGCTCATCGGCCTGGTCCTCGCCCTCGGCGGCGTCGGCCTCTCCCTGCTCACCGGCGACGGCGTCTGGGACGGCGTCGGCACCCTCTGCATCGGTGTCCTGCTCGTCCTGATCGCCCTCGTCCTGGCCGCCGAGACCAAGTCGCTGCTGCTCGGCGAGGCCGCCGGGCTCGACGACATAAAGAAGATCGAGGCCGCGATCGTCGACGGCGACACCGTCACCCGCATCATCCACATGCGCACCCTCCACCTCGGTCCGGAGGAGCTGCTGATCGCCGCGAAGATCGCCGTCCAGCACGACGACACGGCCACCGAGGTCGCCGGCGCCATCAACGCCGCCGAGGCCCGCATCCGCGCCGCCGTCCCCATCGCCCGCGTCATCTACCTGGAACCGGACATCTACAGCGAGGCCGAGGCCGCCAAGGGCCCGGACCCGGCGGCGACCCCGGGCGGCCCGACCCCGCACCCGGCGGGTCACTGAGCAAGCCGGGCGGTACGCCCCTCAGCCCTGAGCCGGCTGCGTGGGCCAAGGCGCCGGCGGCACCGTCGGCGCCTTCCGCCGCCGCACCACCACGGCGGCGATCCCCAGCCCGGCACCGGTGAGGACCAGCAGATCGCCCACGAGCAGGACCGTGCCCAGCAGAGCTGGACCCGTACGGTCGTCCGTCACCCGCCCCCGCACGGCGTCCACCGGCACGGTCCCGCCGTGATCGGCGGCGAAGAAGCGGGAGTCCATCGAGTCGGACCGGTGGTCACCCATCAGGAACAGCCGGCCCCGCGGCACCTTCACGTCGTACGGCCGGTGCACACCGTCGGCGTCCCCCTCGTAGACATACGGCTCCCTGACCGGCTCGTCGTTCACGGTGACCCGCTCCTCGGAGCCCACGGTCGTGCAGCACGCCACACGGTCACCGCCCACGCCGATCACCCGCTGCATGAAAACACCCTCGGCCCGGTAGCGCCCGGGCATCGAGAACACCACGACGTCCCCGCGCCGCACCTCACTCCCGTCCACCCGCTCCCAGATGATCCGGTCACCCCGCTGGTACGTCGGCTCCATGTTCCGGCTCGGCTGCGTGCCCGTGCCGTACGCGCCGCGCCCGTAGACGAAGGCACCGCCGGCCAGCACCACACCCAGCAGCCCCACCATCAGCGCCGCGACCCCCAGTCCCCGCCCTCTGCCCGCCATGTCCCGCCCCTCCCCACGCGGCCCGTCCGCGGCGCGGAGGACAGCGGCCCTCTGTGAACGTTCTGCGCCGCCGGGCTCGCCGTGACCGCTCGACGCGCCCTGATCCGTCACCGGCCCCCGCCGACGAAAACGCCGCGCGCCCGACCCATCGAATGCTCAGGCGGACTGGGGCCGACCGGGCCGACCGTGTAGCTTGGGACGGAGCCAGACGTCGCTGCTGATGGCGGTCGGGCGGTCCCGCGCGGACCGACCGAGGGAGAGAGGGCCTCCGACGGACTGCGCTGCGCGTACGCGGGCATGCCTGTGTCCTCTTCTTGGGCACCCCTGTGTCCGCCGCCGCGCAGACCAGCCGTACCCACCTCGACCCAACCCCGAGGAGCAGCTCGTAATGACGACTGTCGAGAACCGACAGGACTTCAAGGTCGCCGACCTCTCGCTGGCCGAGTTCGGCCGCAAGGAGATCACCCTCGCCGAGCACGAGATGCCCGGCCTGATGGCGATCCGCAAGGAGTACGCCGAGGCCCAGCCGCTCGCCGGCGCCCGCGTCACCGGCTCGCTGCACATGACCGTGCAGACCGCCGTGCTCATCGAGACCCTGGTCGCCCTCGGCGCCCAGGTCCGCTGGGCCTCCTGCAACATCTTCTCCACCCAGGACCACGCCGCCGCCGCCATCGCGGTCGGGCCGAACGGCACGCCGGACAACCCGCAGGGCGTCCCGGTCTTCGCCTGGAAGGGCGAGACCCTGGAGGAGTACTGGTGGTGCACCGAGCAGGCACTGACCTGGCCGGACAGCCCCACCGGCGGTCCGAACATGATCCTGGACGACGGTGGTGACGCCACCCTCCTCGTCCACAAGGGCGTCGAGTACGAGAAGGCCGGCGAGGTCCCCGCCCTCGACACCGCCGAGTCCGACGAGCACCGCGTCATCCTCCAGCTGCTGCACCGCACCCTGGGCGAGAACCCCCAGAAGTGGACCCAGCTCGCCTCGGAGATCCGCGGCGTCACCGAGGAGACCACCACCGGTGTCCACCGCCTGTACGAGATGCAGCGCGACGGCGTCCTCCTCTTCCCGGCGATCAACGTCAACGACGCCGTCACCAAGTCGAAGTTCGACAACAAGTACGGCTGCCGCCACTCCCTGGTCGACGGCATCAACCGCGCCACCGACGTCCTGATCGGCGGCAAGACCGCCGTCATCTGCGGCTACGGCGACGTGGGCAAGGGCTGCGCCGAGTCCCTGCGCGGCCAGGGCGCCCGCGTGATCGTCACCGAGATCGACCCGATCTGCGCCCTCCAGGCCGCGATGGACGGTTACCAGGTCACGACCCTCGACGAGGTCATCGACAAGGCCGACATCTTCATCACCACGACCGGCAACAAGGACATCATCATGGCCTCGGACATGGCCAAGATGAAGCACCAGGCCATCGTCGGCAACATCGGCCACTTCGACAACGAGATCGACATGGCCGGCCTCGCCAAGGTCCCCGGCATCGTCAAGGACGAGGTCAAGCCGCAGGTCCACACCTGGACCTTCCCCGACGGCAAGAAGATCATCGTGCTGTCCGAGGGCCGCCTGCTGAACCTGGGCAACGCCACCGGCCACCCGTCGTTCGTGATGTCCAACTCCTTCGCGGACCAGACCCTGGCCCAGATCGAGCTGTTCACCAAGCCCGACGCGTACCCGATCGGCGTCTACGTGCTGCCCAAGCACCTCGACGAGAAGGTCGCCCGCCTCCACCTGGACGCGCTCGGCGTCAAGCTCACCAAGCTGCGCCCGGAGCAGGCCTCGTACATCGGCGTGGAGGTCGACGGCCCGTACAAGCCGGACCACTACCGCTACTGATCCGGCGATCGCGTAGTCCGGCCCGCCGGGGGAGTGCGCCGGTGCACCGACGCACCCTCCCCGGCAGCAGGTCCTCCGAGGCAGGCCCCCCGCACCCCCGTGCCGGGGGCCTGCCCCTTTGGTTCCCTGAGGGCCTGCCCCTCCGGCCACCGGAGTGCCTGCCCCTCGGCGCCCCGACCCATGGCTTCCGGGACCAGGAGTCTTAGGGAGCCAGGAATCTGCGGGACCCCTCGCCGCACTCGCCGCACCGCTTCCGGACCCATGCCTCCCGGCCGGATCAGCCCGTCAAAACCCAGGACCCCCATGCCCCGCGGCCGTTATTCGCTCCACGATCCGCACGATCACACCCCCCTCGCGGACGAACACTTCCAGTGCGCCCCCGGCCCGTCCGGCTGGCGCTATGTCTCCCGGCTGACCGGCCCCGCCGGCGACCACCGCGGCTCGGTCGACCTCGCCCTGGACGACCTCGGCCGTCCCCTCCGCCTCGAACTCCACGCGGGTGACTGGCAGGTGCGCGGCGCCGCCCTCGACGGCGTCACCTGGGTCCGCACCGACCCCACCGGCACCCAAGCCACCGAAGGCAATGTGCGCGCCCACGCCTTCACCGGCACGTCCCCCGCGTTCCTCGTCGCCACCGCCCGGCTCCTGCGCCTCACCCCCTCGTCCGCCGCGACCCGCGTACGCCTCGTGGCCTTCACCGACCCCGTCCTCGCCCCCCGCACCGTGGACCAGTCCTGGGCTCTGGTGAACAGCGAAGCACACGCCACTGACAGCGGCCCCCTGACCGTGGACGAATACCAGGTCACAGCCCTGGACACCGGGGAACAGCACACCGTCCACATCGCCGGCGACGTCGTCCTCGCCGCGCCAGGGATCGAGCTGGAAGACCTCCAGTCCCCACCGTCGCGATTCGACTGACCCCGGTACCTCCGGCGGCCCCGGGTGCGGCGAGCACGGTGGGACCACACTCCGCGCCTACGCCGGCGGCGCGAACCCCGTGGCCGGCCGGTCGGCCCGCGACTCCTCCCGCGGCGGCGCCGACGAGGTGGCGAGAGGGGCCTGCGGCGGCTGCGGTGCGGCTCCGTATGCCATCCGCGGTACCGGTGGAGCGAAGCCGCCGGACGGCGCGCCGCCGCCCCTTCCGAACGCCTGCCGGGCCTCACGGGACTGCCGCTCGTGCACCACGGCCGCCAGGAAAGCGGCGGGAGGCAGATCCCGCGGCACCGGCGTCCCGGTCCGCTCCGCGAGGTCGGCCGCCAGCCGCTGCGCCATGCCCGTCGAGACCTGCGGATCAAGCTGCCGCATCCGCGTCAGGTACTGCCGGACGGCGAGCCACAGCCCCTCCGGGACCGCCGACAGGTCCAGCCCGGCGAACCGCCCCACGAGCCACGGCGGCGGAGGCGGAACGAAGCCGGCCCGCCCGGCGGGTATCCGCTCCCGCACGACCAGGGTGCCCGCGAAAACGTCCCCGAGCCGTCGCCCCCGGGCCGAGACCAGCGAGGCGATAGAGGCCACCACCCCGAACGTCATCAGGATCTCCACCACTCCGATCGCGCCCCGCACCAGCGCGTGCCGGAAGCGGATCGGCCCACCGTCGTCCCGCACCACCCGGAGCCCGAACGCCAGCTTCCCCAGCGAACGCCCGCGACTGAGCGTCTCGACGGCTATCGGCCCGCCGACCAGCACCAGCAGAAACGTCGCGATCGACAGCGCCAGCTGCGCGGCCTCGTCCAGCGAAGCCGTCGACACGGCCAGCACCATCAGCACGACGATGTACGCGACCACCGTCACGACCAGGTCCAACAACACGGCCAGCGCCCTGCTCGGCAGCTTCGCGGGCCGCAGTTCGAGCGCCACCGCCTCGCCCGTCACCAGCTCACTCACGCCCGCCGCCCTTCCCTGGTCTGCCCCCTGAACCGCAAGTCTGCCAAGCTGAGGGCGCGTCGCGCCGCAGTACGACAAGCTGACAGCAAGCCCGAGCACCCACGACGAGCCGTGGACGACCAGCCGAGGAGCAGGCAGACCCGATGGACCTGGACGTCTTCGTCTCCGTACACCGAGCCGAATGGGACCGGCTCGATGCACTGCTCGGCCGCCGACGCCGGCTCACCGGCGCCGAAGCAGACGAACTCGTCGTCCTCTACCAGCGCACCGCCACCCACCTGTCCCTCATCCAGTCGAGCGCTCCGGACCCGCAACTGACCGGGCGGCTCAGCCGGCTCGTGGCACGCGCGCGCAGCACCGTCGCCGGCACCCGCCGCGCCTCCTGGCGAGACGTCACGCGCTTCCTCGGCCAGGGCTTCCCGGCCGCCGTCTACCGCACCCGTCACTGGTGGGTGCCCACCGCGCTGGTCTCCACCGCCGTCGCCATCCTCCTGGGCTGGTGGATCGGCACCCACCCCGAGGTGCAGTCGTCCATCGCGGCACCCGGCCAGCTGCGCGAGCTGACCCGGCCCGGCGGTGAGTACGAGACCTACTACTCCAGCCATCCGGCAGCCGCCTTCGCGGCCCAGGTGTGGACGAACAACGCCCAAGCGGCGGCGATGTGCCTGGTCCTGGGCGTCTTCCTCGGGCTGCCCGTCCTCTGGATCCTCTTCCAGAACATGCTCAACCTGGGCGTCGGCTTCGGCCTCATGTCCTCGGCCGGCCGCCTCGACACCTTCCTCGGCCTGGTCCTCCCGCACGGCCTGCTCGAACTGACCGCGGTGTTCGTCGCCGCCGGTACGGGCCTGCGCCTCGGCTGGACCGTCATCGACCCCGGCCCGCGCACCCGGCGCGCGGCGCTCGCGGAGGAGGGACGGGCCGCCGTCGGCATGGCGATCGGACTCGCCCTGGTCCTGTTCGTCTCCGGAGCCATCGAAGGCTTCGTCACCCCCTCCGGCCTGCCGACCTGGGCCCGCATCGGCATTGGTGTCGCGGCCGAGCTGGGGTTCCTGGCGTACGTCTACGTACTGGGCGGACGTGCCGCACGCGCAGGTGAGACGGGCGATCTCGAAGCGATGGACCGCAGCGCATCGGTCCCCACGGCCGCCTGACGGCCGGCGGATGTGCGCTCGACCCCTGTGAGCTGCTAATCTCCTCTTCGCCCCACGAGAGCCGTTGACACGGAGGGAGTGGGGAGGTAGATTCAAACAGTTGCCCGGAGCTGGACAAGCTCCCCGGCGGCCGATAGAATCCATGAGCTTCCTCAGAAGTCCTGAGTGACATTCCGAGAAGCACCCCCCGATTACTCAGAAATGAGCGGCTGGTTCGACCGGCCAAAAACTTCTGATAAAGTCGGAACCGCCGGAAAGGGAAACGCGAGAGCGGGAACCTGGAAAGCACCGAGGAAATCGGATCGAGAAAAGATCTGATAGAGTCGGAAACGCAAGACCGAAGGGAAGCGCCCGGAGGAAAGCCCGAGAGGGTGAGTACAAAGGAAGCGACCGTTCCTT
>NZ_BMVN01000027.1:0-118816 GCF_014650735.1 Streptomyces canarius | reverse complement strand
CCTCAACTTCAGCCGCAGACTCCATCCGGCCACGACCAGCAACACCGTCGGCTCACGCGTGCTGTACAGCCCACGCCGTCATCGGCTGCGAGGAAGCTCCTGACCGCGATCGCGTCTTGGAAGCATGCCCGACCTCGCCGGGGATCCCGGCCCGCTGCCGCCGCCTGTCGTCGTGCACCCATTCCTCGGGCGGGAACAGCTCCCACTCCAGCGGGCACGACGCGGTGTCCGTGGCCGCGTGGACGCTGACCGCGACCTGGCAGTTCGCCCGCTTGCCCAACGCTCCGCAGTACTGCCGGGCCACTCCCACCGAGGCGGTGCCGCACGTGGGAAACGACACATCATCGACGACCCACACCTCGTCGCGGGTCGCCTCGCACAACCGCTCGTCGATCCGCCGCCGCACCGACAGCCAATCCCACGGCGACTGGTTCACGAACTGCTGCCGAGCCTGCATGTCGCCGTCCGGCAGCCGCTCGGACAGCGGCTGGATCGACACTACCGCGTAGACGATCAACCTCCTTGCACCACAACGTCGGTGATCTCCACCGACACCCTCGTGCCCGCTGAAGCCGTACTGATCACCGACGGCGTGTTCAGGCTGGTCCGATCCGAAAGCTCGGCCGTTTCGATGACCGGCCCGGACTCATCACCGTGGATCTCGAAGGTGATCTCGTACCCGGCGTCCGGGCCGATGCTGCCGCTGTCCCCCAGGTGGACAAGGTTCGGTTCTGCCGTCATGTTGCAGCCCGCCGATCCGAAGCACTGTCGTCGTGCCGCTGCTCCAGCGTCCTGCGCTGCGCGGCGATGTCCAGGGCGCGCTCCAGACGGTCCGCGGCGCCGGCGGTGACGGTGGTGATCCGCTGTTCCTCGGTCGGAGTGATCGGCCGGGACGGGCCCGCCGCCCGCTCGACCCGGGCGCACATCCACAGCGCGGCGTACCCGGCGGTGCGGCGGCCGGTGTATTTCCAGCGCCGCGGGTCGAGCTGGTCGGCGCGGGCCAGCTGCTCGCGGCGGCGCCGGTCGGCGGCGGCAATGTCGTTCGGCCGTGATGTCCGCGATCGTGGCGTCCCCCACGATGCCCGACCCTCATGTGTGCCGGATGATCGAGAAGTGGTTGTCGATGTCGCGCATGTAGTGGCGGCGGGTGCGCTCGTCGATTCCGGTCAGCCGGTCGACGTGGCGGTGCGCCCAGGTGACGAGCAGAGTGTCGCCCGGGGACGTCACCTCTTCCACGAACCCTTTGCCCCTGACCCGGCCGGGCGGCCACTGGTTGACCAGCTCCTTGAACTCGTCGGCCGCGTCCTCTTCGGCGAACGTCCCGGTCTGCCAGTCGCCGCCGCGTCCGCCCTGGAGCCGGTACACCCGGTAGATCGCGCTGCCGTCCTTGCGCTCGCGCCTTCGGGTGCTTGCCATGAGGGCGGATTAGGGTGGTTGAGGGGGGTGCGTTAGGCCCACGTTCGGCCGAGCACTCGATTCATGCGGGTAGAAGACGGAGGCGGACGGGAATCGAACCCGCCTGCCCGAGATCCTCGGGCACCTCGGTTTTGAAGACCGGGAGGGCCACCAGGCACCCACACGCCTCCACCGCTCGTCAGGCTACTGCCCCAGGAGACCACCGGTATGACAACGACACCGGCCCATCAGGCGCCCGTACGGCTCACGCAGTTCGCCCACGGCGGCGGCTGCGCCTGCAAGATCCCGCCCGGGGAGCTGGAAGAGGTGGTCGCCGGGCTGACCGCACCGCCGCTCGCCGGCGGCGACACCCCGCTGCTCGTCGGCCTCGCCACCGGCGACGACGCGGCCGTGGTCACGCACCGGGGGACCGCCCTGGTGTGCACGGCCGACTTCTTCACCCCGGTCGTGGACGACCCCTACGACTGGGGCCGGATCGCCGCCGCCAACGCCCTGTCCGACGTGTACGCCATGGGCGGCCGGCCCGTGCTCGCCGTCAACCTGCTCGCCTGGCCGCGCGACCGGCTCCCGTTCGACCTCGCCCGCGAGGTGCTGCGGGGCGGACTGGACATCGCCACCGAGGCGGGCTGCCACGTCGGCGGCGGGCACAGCGTCGACGATCCCGAGCCCAAGTACGGCATGGCCGTCACCGGCATCGCCGATCCGGCGCGACTGCTGCGCAACGACGCCGGCCGGCCCGGGCTGCCGCTGTCGCTGACCAAGCCGCTCGGCATCGGTGTCCTGAACAACCGGCACAAGGCCACCGGCGAGCGGTTCGCGCACGCCGTCGCCACGATGGCGGCCCTCAACCGGGAGGCATCCGAGGCCGCGCTGGCCGCCGGCGCCGAGTGCGCCACCGACGTCACCGGGTTCGGCTTCCTCGGCCATCTGCACAAGCTGGCCCGCGCCTCGGGCGTCACGGCCGTGGTCGACACCGCCGCCGTCCCGTACCTGGAGGGCGCCCGGGAGGCCGTACGGGACGGGTACGTCAGCGGTGGCACCCGGCGGAATCTGGAGTGGGTCGCGCCGCACACCGACTTCGGGGACACCGACGAGGACACCCGGCTGCTGCTCGCCGACGCCCAGACCTCCGGCGGGCTGCTCGTCGCCGGTGAGGTGCCCGGGGCACCGGTGGTCGGGGAGCTGGTGCCGCGCGGAGCCCACTCCGTCGTGCTCAGGTAGGACCCCTCACACCGCTCAGCTCCCGCACACCGCTCACCCCGCTGCCCCCGCGCGCTCACGGCTCCGTGCCCGTGTGCTCGTCGATGCCCGCCCGGATCCGGTAGGCCCGCACCAGCGCCGGGGCCGCCGGACCCCGGGGCCGCCGGCCCGGGCGGATGTCGACGGCGAACGCCTTCGTCTCCTGGATGTGCGTGTTCGGGTCCAGGGACAGGTGCAGCAGCTCGTTGGCCGCGTCCCCGGTGCTGTAGCCGTTCGGGCCCCAGTGGTACGGCAGCCCCACCTGGTGCAGCCGGCGGCCGTGCACGGTCAGCGGGGCCATCCGGTCGGTGACCAGCACCCGCGCCTCGACCACGCCCCGCGCGCTGACGATCGTCGCCCAGCCGGTGTGCGCCAGGCCCCGCTCGGCGGCCAGCTCCGGGGACACCTCGCAGAAGAACTCCGGCTGGAGCTCCGCGAGGTACGGCTGCCAGCGGGACATGCCGCCCGCCGTGTGGTGCTCGGTGAGCCGGTAGGTGGTGGCCACGTACGGGAACACGCCGGAGCCGGGCTCGTCGCCGCTCGGCTGGTAGCGGTTGTCCGGGTGCGGCGGCAGCAACTGCCGTACCGGGTTGCGCTGCTGGTCGTACAGCAGGTTCGGGAACGGGGAGTCCTGCGGCTCGTAGTGGGTGGGCAGCGGCCCGTCGGTCAGGCCGGACGGCACGTAAAGCCAGGCCTTGCCGTCGGCCTGCATGATGAACGGGTCCGTGCCGGACAGGGCCTCCGGCCCGCTCGCGTCCTCGGGCGGCTCGTGGTCCGGCGCCTTGTCCTTCTTGAAGTCGGGGACGTCGTGCCCGGTCCACTCGCCCTTGTCCGGGTCCCACCACACCAGCGCCTTGCGCTCGCTCCACGGCCTGCCCTCCGGGTCGGCGGACGCGCGGTTGTACAGGATCCGCCGGTTGGCGGGCCAGGCCCACGCCCACTCCGCCGCCACCCAGTCCTGCTCCCGGCCCGGCTTGCGGCGGGCCGCCTGGTTGACGCCGTCGGCGTACACACCGCAGTAGATCCAGCAGCCGCAGGCCGTCGAGCCGTCGGGCTTCAACTGCTCGTAGGACGAGAGCGGATTCCCCTCGGCGTCGCGGCCGTTGATCTCGGCGAGGACGGCTTCCGCGTCCGGTTCGGCCTGCCGGCCCTTCGTCGGGTAGTCCCAGGCCAGGTCGAGCACCGGCCGGTCCATCTCGTCGCCGGACCCGGCGAGCTTGCGCCGGATGATCCGGCCCAGGTGGTAGGCGAACCAGAGGTCGCTGCGCGAGTCGCCGGGCGGTTCGACCGCCTGGTGGTGCCACTGGAGCAGCCGCTGGGTGTTGGTGAAGCTGCCGTCCTTCTCGGTGTGCGCGGCGGCCGGCAGGAAGAACACCTCGGTGCGGATGTCCTCCGTGCGCAGCTCCCCGGTCTCGATCTCGGGGCCGTCCTGCCACCAGGTCGCCGACTCGATCAGGGAGAAGTCGCGCACGACCAGCCAGTCCAGGTTGGCCATGCCCAGCCGCATCAGCTTGGAGTTGGCGTTGCCCACGGCGGGGTTCTCGCCGAGCAGGAAGTAGCCCTTGCAGACGCCGTCCAGCTGGGCCATCGTCGTCTCGTACGTCGAGTGCGAGCCGGTCAGCCGGGGCAGGTAGTCGAAGCAGAAGTCGTTGTCGGCGCTCGCCGCGTCACCCCAGTACGCCTTGAGCAGGCTCACCAGGTACGCCCGCATGTTGCCCCAGTAGCCCTTGTGCGCGGCCTCGGCCTCGACGAAGGCGTCCAGGTCCTCGTTCCGGTGGGCGTGCGGCATCGGGATGTAGCCGGGCAGCAGGTTGAACAGGGTCGGGATGTCCGTGGACCCCTGGATGGAGGCGTGACCGCGCAGGGCCAGGATGCCGCCGCCGGGCCGGCCGATGTTGCCGAGCAGGGTCTGGAGGACGGAGGCCGCCCGGATGTTCTGCACCCCGACCGTGTGCTGCGTCCAGCCGACCGCGTAGGCGAAGGCCGTCGTCCGGTCCCGTCCGGAGTTCTCCGTGACCAGCTCGCACACCTGCCGGAAGACGTCCTGCGGCACCCCGCAGACCTGCTCGACCAGCTCGGGCGTGTAGCGGGCGTAATGCCGCTTCAGCACCTGGAACACACAGCGCGGGTGGGACAGCGTCTCGTCCCGTTCCGGTTCCCCCTCGCCGATCGGCGCGCCGCCGGAGCCGTGGGCCTCGCCGCGCGCCGCCTCGGACACCGAGCTGCCGCCCCGGGTGCGCTCCTCGTACTCCTGGTCGCGCTCCCCGGAGGCCGCCTGCACCTCGGTGCCCTCGTACTGCCAGCTGGTGTTGTCGTAGCTGCGGGTGCCGGCGTCCAGGCCGGAGAAGACGCCGGCCAGGTCCTCGGTGTCCCGGAAGTCCTCGCGCAGGATCATCGGCGCGTTGCTGTACGCCACGATGTACTCGCGGAAGTACTTCTCGTGCCGGAGCACGTAGTTGACGATCCCGCCGAGGAAGGCGATGTCCGTGCCCGCGCGCAGCGGCACGTGCAGGTCGGCGAGCGCGCTGGTGCGGGTGAACCGGGGGTCGACGTGGATCACCTTCGCGCCGCGGGCCTTGGCCTCCATCACCCACTGGAACCCGACCGGATGGCACTCGGCCATGTTCGAGCCCTGGATGACGATGCAGTCCGCGTGTTGCAGGTCCTGCTGGAAGGTGGTCGCGCCGCCGCGGCCGAACGAGGTTCCCAGACCGGGAACGGTGGAGGAGTGTCAAACACGCGCCTGGTTCTCGATCTGGATCGCACCCAGCGCGGTGAACAGCTTCTTGAGCAGGTAGTTCTCTTCGTTGTCGAGCGTGGCCCCGCCGAGGCTGGCGATGCCCAGGGTGCGCCGGGTGCGGGTCTGGTCGACCTCCCACTGCCAGCCGGACCGGCGGGCCTCGATCACCCGGTCGGCGATCATGTCCATCGCCGTGTCCAGATCCAGCCGCTCCCACCGCGTGCCGTGCGGGCGCCGGTAGAGGACCTGGTGCTCGCGGGCGTCGCCGGTGGTCAGCTGGAGGCTCGCCGCGCCCTTGGGGCACAGCCGTCCGCGCGAGATCGGGGAGTCCGGGTCGCCCTCGATCTGGGTGACCTTCTCGTCCTGCACGTACACGTTCTGGCCGCAGCCGACCGCGCAGTACGGGCAGACGGACTTCACCACCCGGTCGGCCGAGGCGACCCGGGGTGTGAGCCGTGCGCTGTGCCCGCTCTTCGCGGCGGCGCCGCGGCCGAGCGGGTCCGTGCCGGTGAGCTGGCGGTACACGGGCCAGGAGTCGATCCAGGTGCGTACGCCCACGGCTCCTCTCCTCCTCCCGCTCGGTCCCCCGATTGTCCCGCAGCCTGGTGGACACGGCATCTTCGGCCGTGATCGGCGACGGGGTACCCCCGCCAGGCCCGGCCAAACGGATCCGGCAGGTGTGAGTCCGGCGTCCCGGGGGACTCCGCCGCATATGGTGTGTCGGCGGACGGACCGGACAGGGTGCCCGTAATGTCCGGGTGGTCACGGTCCCGAGCGAGCGACGGGAGCGATCGCGGTGACGATCAGGGGCAGCGGGGCGACGGTGACCGCGCGGTGAGGCAGCGGCACGTCTTCGGAACGGTCTTCACGCTGGAAGCCGCCATCGCGGGCGGTGTGTTCCTCGTCGTCCTCGCCGTGCCGGCCTGGTCGCTGCTGCGCAGGCGGGCCCGGACGGCCGAGCGGTCCGAACGGCCGCGCGTGGAGGCCTTCTACGTCGGCGCCCTCGCCGCCTTCGCCGTCTTCCTGCTCGCCTGGACGGCCTGGCAGAACCACGAGGAACACCCGGCGGACGCCGCCACGCCCCTGCGCGTCGACGTGATCACGGGCAAGCTGCCGGTCGGCGTCGCGGCTGCGGCGGTCACCTGGTCGTGGGTGAACCGAGAGGAACGCGAGGCCCTGGCCGACGAAGCCGCCCACCTGGGAGGAGGAGATCCCGTTGCCCGGTGACGGACGCCCCCGCGTCCTCGTGTTCGACGTCAACGAAACCCTCACCGACCTGACCCCGCTCGCGGCCCGGATGGCGGAGACCGGGCTGCCGGAGCAGTCGCTCCCGGCCTGGTTCGCCGGTGTGCTGCGGGACGGGATCGCCCTGAGCCTGGCCGGGGGCCACGCCCGCTTCGGCGACGTGGCCCGCGACGGACTGCGGACGCTCGCGGCCTCGGTGCAGGGCGTGGCCGACCCCGAGGCGGCGGCGGACCACGTCCTCGCCGCGCTGCCCCGGCTGCCCCTCCACCCGGACGTCCCCGACGGCGTCCGGGCCCTGCGCGCCGCCGGGTACCGCCTGGTCACCCTCACCAACGGCTCCGCCGGCACCACCCGCGCGGTCCTCGACCGGGCAGGACTGACCGGCTGTTTCGAGACACACCTCGACGTCGAGGCGGTGGGCCGCTGGAAGCCCGCCCGGGAGTCGTACGCCCACGCCGTGACCGCCGTGGGCGTTCCGGCCGACGAGGTCGTCCTGGTGTCGGTGCACCCCTGGGACATCGACGGCGCGGCCCGCGCCGGCCTCGCCACCGCCTGGCTGCGGCGCACGCCCCAGCCCTATCCGGCCACCCGGCTCCCCGCGGCCATCGAGGCCACCGGCCTGCCCGACCTGGCCGAACGGCTCGGCGCCCAGGGGCGGCTGATCGACGGGGAGGACATCGGCTGAGGCCCGGCCGCCCGTGCGGTACGCCACGGGCGGCGGACGGCACCGTCAGCGGTCCCGCGCCCGGAGCCTCTCCCGCTGCGGGACGACTGTGTACCGGGGATCCTCCGCGGAAGCCACCCCGGCGTGGAAGACGCCGAAACGCAGCGCCGCCGAACTGGTGAGGAGGGCCGCTCCCGCCGCGACGGCCGGACGCCGGTCCCGCACCCGGGCCGAGAGCAGGGCCAGCGCGGCTCCGCCCGCCGTCAGCGCCTCCGACGCGCGCAGCAGCCGATGCGCCCTTCCCTGCTCGAAGGGCTCCGCGGTCAGCCCCATCCGCCGCTTCATCACCTGGAAGGCGCCCAGTTCCAGCACGGCTCCCAGCGCCGCCATCCGCCGCGCCGGTCCGGCCTGTGCGGTGGGCACCGCCACCAGGGCGAGGCCGGCGGCCGACGTGGCCGCCGAACCCGCGAACACGAACGGCAGCTGCCGGTAGCCCTCGTGCCAGGACGGCACCGCCGTGTCCGAGAGCAGCACCGCGGTGTACGTCGCCACGGCCGGGCCGAGAACGGCGGCACCCGCGGTGGCGGCCGAGCCCACCAGCCGGTACCGGCCCGCCACCTCGGTCGCCGCCGCCGCCAGGGTCAGCGGCGCGTACCCGCTCAGGATCCAGGAGCCGACGCTCATCGGCGAGGTGGGCTTGAACACCCGGAGCATGTGCAGGAACCGGGCCGGGCGCCCCAGGTCGTGCACCAGTGCCGCCAGCGACAACGTGATGGCACCGGCCGCGCCCAGCTTGGCCACCCTGCCGAGTGCCGCCCGCCCCGTGGCCGCGGCTCCCGCCGCCAGCAGCGAGGAGGCTCCGGCCAGCCCGCCCAGGTACAGATACCCGGCGATGTCCAGCGGCTTCCAGGTCGGCTTGTTGAGGACGGGCTTGCCGTAGTACGACGAGAACTCGGCATCCGGCACCATCGGCTGCTCGCCCCGCCCGCGCCGACGCCGGCGACGCCCCGCGCGCACTCCCGTCGGTGCCTGACGGCCGGGCCGCGCGTGCCGCACCCCGTCCCGGGTCACATCGGATTCGCTCATCGCGGCCTCCGCACGAAGCTGCCGGCGGCGAGCGCGACCAGCGAGACGGCGGCCAGCGCGGCGTGCCGCCACATGTCGGGCAGGTCCCGGGTGGTGACCACCGGGTCCGGTGGCAGGCCGTACACCTCCGGCTCGTCCAGCAGCAGGAAGAACGCGCCGTCGCCGCCGACCCCGTCCTGCGGGCTCTCGCCGTACAGGCGGGCGTCGGTCACGCCGGCCGCGTGCAGTTGCGCCACCCGGGCCCCCGCGCGCTCCCGCAGCTCCTCCAGCGGGCCGAACTGGATGGACTCCGTCGGGCAGGACTTCGCGCAGGCCGGTTCCATGCCGACGCCGAGCCGGTCGTAGCACAGCGTGCACTTCCACGCCCGGCCGTCGTCCTTGCGCTGGTCGATCACGCCGTACGGGCAGGCCGGCACGCAGTAGCCGCAGCCGTTGCAGATGTCCTCCTGGACGACGACCGTGCCGAACTCGGTGCGGAACAGCGAACCCGTCGGGCACACGTCCAGGCAGGCGGCGTGCGTGCAGTGCTTGCACACGTCGGACGCCATCAGCCAGCGCAACTCCGTCCGCCCGTCGGGGGAGACGGGCGAGATCTCCCCGGCGGGCGCGCCCTCGGGAGCCCGGTCCGGTGGGGGAGCGGTGGCGCCCGGCCCCGGGGAGGCGGCGCCGGTGCCGAGCCGGGACGCGGCGGCGAAGACGTCGACGTCGTCGTGGTCGTCGTGCGCGACACCCGGCTCCCGCCCGGCCAGCGGCTTGCGCTGCTCGATGAAGGCCACGTGCCGCCAGGTGTCGGCGCCGAGGCCCTGTGTGTTGTCGTAGGACATGCCGGTCAGCAGGAGCCCGTCCTCCGGGACGGCGTTCCACTCCTTGCACGCGACCTCGCAGGCCTTGCAGCCGATGCACACCGAGGTGTCGGTGAAGAAGCCCATGCGCGGCGGGGCGTCCGGATAACCGGCCGCCCCGGCCACGTCCGGCTGCGGCCCGTACAGGAGGTTCCCGTGGCCCTCAGCGCCGTCGCTCATGCGGTGCCTCCTCGTTCATGACTCGTCCCCTTGCCCGGGTACCTCGCCGGGCGCGGCCCGCACGACCTCGACCCGGCGTCTCTCCCAAGCGGTGGCGGCATCTCCACGCCCTTGGCGAAGTACCAGCGGCTGAGGGCGTTGCGCAGCCGGTGCCGGTGGAACCAGCGCCAGGCCTCCGTGCCCTCGGCGCGCGGCCGGGGAGTGTTCCGCAGGAGAATGCGGTAGGCCTCCTCGCGGGACAGCAGCGTGTGCGCCTCCTCGTAGCCGCCGCCCGCCGTGCGCCGCACCTCGCCGGCCGCCCCACCTTCCAGGATCCTGCGCCGGTCGGCCGCTTGCAGCCCCAGACAGGCCCGCTTGGTGATGTGGTAGGTCACGAACGGCACCACGAACAGCGCGGTGCGGAACATCCGGGCCGGCAACTCCACGTCCAGGGCGAACCGGTAGGCCAGCACGTCCTGCCCGCCCGCCGGCAGCAGCACGCCGTACGCCGAGACGGCGGCAGCGCCCAGGGCGGTGCGCGTGGGCTGGTTCCGCGGCCGGTCGCACAGGTGCTGCTCGGGCCGCGGGCCGGTGAGCCGGCGCTCGAAGAACGGATAGCCATACAGGACCAGGAACAGCACCGCGGGCAGCACCGCACCGGGCAGGAGCACGTCCCAGACGGTCGTGTGTCCGGCGAAGTCCGTCTCCCAGCCCGGCATCAGCCGCAGCGCGCCCTCCAGACAGCCCACGTACCAGTCGGGCTGCGCGTCCAGCGAGACCTGGTCGGCGCGGTACGGGCCGAAGCTCCACACCGGGTTGATCGGGAACAGCGCCGCCATCGCCGCCAGCACACCCGACAGGACGAAGAACAGGCCCATGGACTTCGCCGTGTGCTGCGGGACCAGGGGCTTGCCGATCACGTTGCGGTTGGTGCGGCCGGGCTTCGCCCACCGGGGGTGCTTGTGGTGGACGACGAACGTCAGGAAGAACGACAGGTACGTGCCGATGACGGGGATCGACAGCACGATGCCCTGTGAGGTGCGCAGACCGGTACCGGACAGCAGGTCGTCGGGGAGCGAGTAGCCGCAGAACCCCTCCGGCAGGGACAGCGGGAACAGCGTCACCCCGATGGTCCAGTTGACCTCCCGGGGCCGCCGGAACGCCCCGGTGAAGAAGATCCGCAGCAGGTGCACGCCGATCGCCGCGACGAACACCAGCGCCGCCCAGGGGTGCGGCTGCCGCACCAGCAGCCCGCCGCGCACGTCGAAGCCGATGTGCAGCACCGACGCGTACGCCTCGCTGACCCGCCCGGCGGACCGGACGCCGCTCCTCGGACACCGTCACCGCGTGCTCGCCCTCCGCCCCGTGCTTCGGCCCTCACTCTCGGTGCTCTGCTCCGAGCCTGGCACGGGTGCCCGAGCCCCGCGCGTCCGAAACGGCCCGGCCGGAGCGCGCGGCCTCGTTCGCGCGGGTCGGCGCGCGGCTACCCGGGAGCCGGACCGATGGGCGCCGTGCTCGAAGGGGGGCCTTCGCGGAGAACGTGTCCGAGGTGGTCGCCGCCCGGCTACGGCACATGGGGGTGGACCGGGTGTGCGGCACACCGGGACTCGCGGTGGACCCGCTGATCGGTGCCCTGCGCGAAGCGCCCACGGCCCCCGGCTTCGTCCAGGCGCGCGGCGAGGAGTCCGCCGCGCTCATGGCCTGCGCCCAGGCCAAGCTCACCGGCGGCCTCGGGTGCTGTGTCGCCCCGCCCGGCGCGGGGGTGCTGCGGCTGCTGGGCGGCCTGTACGACGCGGCGGCCGACCGCGCGCCGGTGCTGGCCCTCGTCGGCGCGGACCCCGCCGCGCGGCACATCGGCGGCCACGCGGTACGCCATCTGGCGGAGGTCTGCGTGTACTGCGAGGAGGTGTCCGGGCCGGAACTGATGGACGACGCCCTGCACCGGGCGGTGCGGGCCGCGCTCACCGACCGGGGAGTGGCGGGCCTCGTCGTGCCCCGCCCTGTCCTCGCCGCCGCGGCGCCCGGGACACCGCCCGCCGCCCGGCCCGTCCCGCCGCCCCCGCGACCGCCCGCCGAGGAGGACCTGCGGCGCGCGGCCGATGTCCTCGACGGCGCCGGGAAGGCCCTCGTCGTCGGGAACGCGGGCCGCCCGGCATCCCGCCAGGTGGTCGAAGTGGCCCGGCTGCTGGGCGCCGGGGCCGCCACGACGGCCCTGGCCCGCGACGCCCTGCCCGACGACCTGCCGTATCTGGCCGGTGTGGCGGGCCCGCTCGGCAGCGAGGCCGCCGCGACCCTGCTGCGGGAGTGCGACACGCTGCTGCTCGCCGGCGCCGAGGACCCGGACCCCGCCGTGCGCCCCGGTCCCGGCCGGTGCCGGATCGTCACCGTGGACCGGGAGCCCGACGACTGCCCGCTGGAAGCCGGGCACCGGCCGTACGGGTGACCGGCGAGGTCACGGCCTGCCTGGAAGCACTCGCCCCGCTCCTGCGCCACACCGCCGACCGCGCCTGGCGCACCCGGGTCGAGCGGCTCGTGGGGGTCTGGCGGGACGAGGGGGCGGCCAGGTCCCGCCGCTACTTCGGTACGTCGGTGAACCCCCGCTCGGTCGTCGCCGAGCTGTCGGACCGGCTGCCCGACCGGGCCGTCGCCGTCACCGACTCCGGCACCTCACTGGACTGGTGGACCCGTCACCTCCGGCTGCGGCCCGGCATGCGGTCCCTGCTCTCGGGCCACCTCGGCCTGCCCGGCGCGGCCGTCCCCCACGCCGTGGCGGCCCGGTTCGCCGCCCCCGACCGGCCGGTGATCGCCCTGGTCGGCGACGGCGCCCTCCAGGGCGGCGGCCTGAACGAACTGCTCACCGTGCGCCGCCATCTCGACCGGCTGGCCGACCTGCCCCCGCTCGTGTTCTGCGTCTTCAGCAACGGCGATCCGAACCGGCTCACCTGGCAGCGCCGGGCCGCCGGCGATCCGCTGGTCCCGCTCTCCGCCGAGGTCCCCGCCCTGCCGTACGCCGCATGCGCGCGCCTGGCCGGACTGCCCGCCGTCCGCTGCGACCGGCCCCGGTACGTCGGCTCGGTCTGGGCCGACGTGCTCGCCGGACGCGGACCGCTGCCGCTGGAGTTCGTGGTGGACGGCGAGACGCCCCCGGACCGGGCGGCCGGGGTGGGCACGGCGGACCACTCCAGCCCGGCCCCGCTCCGCACGCCCCTGGCGAGATTCCTGCGCGTGTCCGGCTGAGCGCATCCGCGGCCAAACCGCTGCGGGTACCCGGTCGACGCACCTTCACACCTGTGAGGGGCCGGTGAATTTCGTGGTCGCCGAAGGTTGGCCGGATGCTTTGTCCGAGGCCGTGAAGGTGGGTTAGCCTGCGGCGTATTTTTCTCATCATGCAAATCCGTGAACTGCGGAAATGCACACACCAACGGCCGGGCGGCGCTGTGCTCCCGGCCGCGGTTCCGAGCCCTCGCCGCGAGGGCTCTTGGGGAGCGGATCGAGGGTGCGCATGGCCGGCAAGGCGACCGGGACGACCGAGGCTGTCCCGGGTGACCACGAACTGAGAATGCTGCTCGCGGGGCTGACCGCGGTGCGCGACGGGGACTTCGGTACCCGGCTGCCGGACGACTCCACCGGGCTCATGGGCGACATCGCCACCGTCTTCAACGGCATGGTCGACCAGCTGTCCGTGTTCACCTCCGAAGTCACCCGGGTGGCCCGCGAGGTCGGCACCGAGGGCACCCTCGGCGGTCAGGCCCAGGTGCCCGGTGTCTCCGGCACCTGGGCCGACCTCACCGACTCCGTCAACGCGATGGCGGGCAACCTCACCACGCAGGTGCGCGACATCGCGCAGGTCGCCACCGCCGTGGCCAAGGGCGACCTGTCCCAGAAGATCGACGTGCCCGCACGCGGCGAGATCCTCCAGCTGAAGGAAACCGTCAACACGATGGTGGACCAGCTCTCGGCGTTCGCCGACGAGGTCACGCGGGTGGCCCGCGAGGTGGGCACCGAGGGCAGGCTCGGCGGTCAGGCCCAGGTCCCCGGGGTCGCGGGGGTCTGGCGGGACCTGACGGACTCGGTCAACTTCATGGCCGGGAACCTGACGGCGCAGGTGCGCAACGTGGCCCAGGTGACGACCGCGGTGGCGCAGGGTGATCTGTCGCAGAAGATCACGGTGGACGCGCGGGGCGAGATCCTGGAGCTGAAGAGCACCATCAACACGATGGTCGACCAGCTCTCGGCGTTCGCCGACGAGGTCACGAGGGTGGCCCGCGAGGTGGGTACGGAGGGCCGGCTCGGCGGTCAGGCGGACGTCAAGGGGGTCAAGGGCACCTGGCGGGACCTGACGGACTCGGTCAACTTCATGGCCGGGAACCTGACGGCGCAGGTGCGCAACGTGGCCCAGGTGGCCACCGCGGTGGCGCAGGGTGATCTGTCGCAGAAGATCACGGTGGACGCACGGGGCGAGATCCTGGAGCTGAAGAACACCATCAACACGATGGTGGACCAGCTCTCCGCGTTCGCCGACGAGGTCACGCGGGTGGCCCGCGAAGTGGGTACGGAGGGCCGGCTCGGCGGGCAGGCCCAGGTGCGCGGGGTCGCCGGCACCTGGAAGGACCTCACCGACAACGTCAACGTGATGGCCTCCAACCTCACCGGCCAGGTCCGCTCCATCGCCCAGGTCGCCACCGCCGTCGCCAAGGGCGATCTGTCCCAGAAGATCACCGTCGAGGCCAAGGGCGAGGTCGCCGCCCTCGCCGATGTGATCAACACCATGGTCGACACCCTGTCGGCGTTCGCCGACGAGGTGACCCGGGTGGCCCGCGAGGTGGGTACCGAGGGCCGGCTCGGCGGCCAGGCGCACGTGCCCCATGTGGCCGGCACCTGGAAGGACCTCACCGACAACGTCAACTCCATGGCCAACAACCTCACCGGCCAGGTCCGCAACATCGCGCTGGTGACCACCGCCGTGGCCAAGGGCGACCTGTCGAAGAAGATCGACGTCGACGCCCGCGGCGAGATCCTCGAACTGAAGACCACCATCAACACGATGGTCGACCAGCTCTCCGCCTTCGCCGACGAGGTGACCCGGGTCGCCCGTGAGGTGGGCACCGAGGGCCGGCTCGGCGGCCAGGCCGAGGTCGAGGGCGTCTCCGGCACCTGGAAGCGGCTCACCGAGAACGTCAACGAACTCGCCGGCAACCTCACCCGTCAGGTTCGCGCCATCGCCGACGTCGCCAGCGCCGTCGCCGAGGGCGACCTGACCCGCTCCATCACCGTCGACGCCTCCGGCGAGGTCGCCGACCTCAAGGACAACATCAACTCCATGGTGGAGTCCCTGCGCGAGACCACCCGGGCCAACCAGGAACAGGACTGGCTCAAGACCAACCTCGCCCGGATCTCCGGCCTCATGCAGGGCCACCGCGACCTGCCCGTCGTCGCCGAACTCATCATGGACGAGCTGGTGCCGCAGGTGTCCGCCCAGTACGGCGCCTTCTACCTCGCCGACGAGAGCGACTCCGGACCCGAGCTGCGGCTCGTCGGCTCCTACGGCCGGCCCGAGCAGGACACCCGGCCCGTCCGCATCGCGTTCGGCCGCTCCCTGGTCGGCCAGGCCGCGCGCAGCCGCCGTACCATCGCCGTGGACGAGCTGCCGCCCGGATACGTCACCATCTCCTCCGGGCTCGGACATGTCGAGCCGACCGCGCTGCTGCTGCTGCCGATCGTCTTCGAGGAGCAGGTCCTCGGCGTCATCGAGCTGGCCTCCGTCACCCCGTTCACCACCGTCCAGCGGGACTTCCTCCAGCAGCTCGTGGACACCATCGGGGTCAACGTCAACACCATCGTCGCCAACGCCCGCACCGACGAACTGCTCCAGGAGTCGCAGCGGCTGACCAGCGAACTCCAGTCCCGCTCGGCCGAGTTGCAGGCCCGGCAGGAGGAACTCCAGCGCTCCAACGCCGAACTGGAGGAGAAGGCCTCGCTGCTGGCGGAGCAGAACCGGGACATCGAGGCGAAGAACCTCCAGATCGAACAGGCCCGGCAGGAACTGGAGGCGCGCGCCCAGCAGCTGTCGCTCGCCTCCAAGTACAAGTCCGAGTTCCTCGCGAACATGAGCCACGAGTTGCGCACCCCGCTCAACAGCCTCCTCATCCTCGCCCAGTTGCTGGCCCAGAACCCCTCCCGCAACCTCACCCCGAAGCAGGTCGAGTACGCTGGCATCATCCACTCGGCCGGCTCCGACCTGCTCCAGCTCATCAACGACATCCTGGACCTGTCCAAGGTCGAGGCCGGCAAGATGGACGTCAGCCCCGAACGGGTCCCGCTGCGGCAGCTCATCGACTACGTCGAGGCCACCTTCCGCCCGATGACCTCCCAGAAGAGCCTGGACTTCACCGTCACCACGGCCCCCGGCGCCCCCGCCGACCTGCTCACCGACGACTCCCGGCTCCGGCAGATCCTGCGCAACCTGCTGTCCAACGCGGTGAAGTTCACCGAGCAGGGCGGTGTCGAACTGCGCGTCGAACCCGTCGGCGACGACGAGGTGCCCGCCGGTGTCGTACGCGGCGGCGCGGTCGTCGCCTTCCGGGTGAAGGACACCGGCATCGGCATCCCCGAACAGCAACTGGAGACCATCTTCGGCGCGTTCCAGCAGGCGGACGGCACCACGAGCCGCAAGTACGGCGGCACCGGACTCGGTCTGTCCATCACCCGGGAGATCGCCCACCTGCTCGGCGGCGCCGTCACCGTGGACAGCACCCCCGGCAGGGGCAGCACGTTCACCCTCTTCCTCCCGGTGGCCCGGCCGGACTTCGACGAACTCCTGCGCAACGGCCGCTCCGTCCTGAAGGCCGGGCAGGAGGCCGTGGACGAGCGGGACGGCCCCGTCCAGCCGCGTCCGCCGGTCCTCGCGCGGCGGGAGCGGCCACGTCGCCTGCTCGTCGTCGAGGAGCGCCCGCGCGGACTGCTGACGCTCGTCGCCGAGAGCGTCGTGCGGGATCTGGAAACCGGCCGCACCGACGGCGACGGCACGCCCGTCGACATCATCACCGCGGTCGGCGCCCAGGAAGCGGCCGGTGCCCTCGCCGCCGAGCCCTGCCACTGCGTCGTCGTGGACCTGGGCGTGCCCGACGGGGAGTCGGCCCGGTTCCTGGAGGCGCTGCGCGCCGACTCGGCCCTGACCGGCGTCCCGGTGCTGGTGCACGGCTCGCACCGCACCGAACCCCTCGCCGAGGACACCGCGGGCGGTTCGCTGGAGTACCTGTTCAGCCTGGACGAGCTGCGCGAACGGATCGCGCTGCACCTGTCCGCCGAGGAGCCCGGCGAGGTGCTCACCCTGGTCCGCGGGGACGAGACCCAGCACACCGCGCCCCACCTGATCGACGAGCACACCCGGGGCCGTACCGTCCTCGTCGTCGACGACGACGCACGGAACCTGTTCGCGCTCAGCGGCATCCTCGAACTGCACGGCTTCCGCGTCCTGCACGCGGAGAACGGCCGCAAGGGCATCGAGACGCTGCTGCACAACCCGGACGTCGAACTCGTCCTGATGGACGTGATGATGCCCGAGATGGACGGCTACACCGCCACGGCCGAGATCCGCAAGATGCCGCAGTACGCCGACCTGCCGGTCATCGCCGTGACCGCCAAGGCCATGCAGGGCGACCGGGAGAAGAGCCTCGCCTCCGGCGCCAGCGACTACGTCACCAAACCGGTCGACACCCATGACCTCATCGCCTGTGTCCGGCGCTGGCTCCCCGCATGATGACGGCCATGAGCACGGCACAGTGCGCCCGCCCCACCGCAGGCCGAGGAGTACCGATCCGGTGAACGCGTACGAACCGGGCACGCCCGCAGGCGTGCCCGCCCAGCTCCCCGCCGCCGACGCGGTGTCGTCCGACGTACCCGCCACCTCCCCGGTCGGCCGGCTCGCCGCCACCGTGGAGCGGCTGCGCCGCGAGGTACAGGTGGCGCAGGCCGAGGCGGAGGGCCGGGCGCTGGTCGAGCTGGCCAAGGGCATCCTGGTCGAACGCCTCGGCTGCGGCCCCGCCCAGGCCGCGCGTCAGCTCGCCGAACTCACCGAGCAGGCGCAGATGACCCCGCTGGAGTTCGCGGTGGAGGTCATCAACCAGGCGGCCCGGGACCGCGTCGCGGAGGTCACCGAGGCGTTCCTGTCCGTCGCCGCGGACCCGTCCGGGCCCGTCGCGGAGTCCGCCGCCGTACGGCTGCGCGCCGCCGAGAGCGGTCTCCTGGCCGCCGACGACACCCAGGCGATGGCCGACTCCCTGCTCGACCACGCCCTGCGCCCGCTGGGCGCGGTCGCCGTCGCCATCTGGTCGGCCCGCTCCGACGGCTCGCTGACCCTCGCGGGCAGCGCCGGTTTCCCGCCGGGCGAGGCGGCCCGCTGGCACTACGTCCCGCCCGACGTGGCCACCGTGGCCCGGCGGGGCCTGACCGAGCCCGACGGGCAGTGGCTGCCGTCGCTCGCCGGGTCCGGGCTGCCCACGATCGGCCGCCGCGAGTACGCCGACGGCGCCCGGATCGCCGTACCCGCCGGGGCGGGCGGCCGGATCCACGGCGTCCTGGAGATCGCCTGGCCCAAGCCGGAGGAACCGCTGCCGCGCCCCGTCCTGCGGCAGGTGGAGGCCCTCGCCGAGCTGTGCGCGCACTCCCTGGAGAGCTTCGTGCCGCCGCCCGGCAGCGGACCGGAACCCGGGCTGCTGCCCGACGTGGTCGAGCTGATGGACCTGGCCGACGGGCTGCACGACCCGGCCCTGGTGCTCGTGCCGCACCTCGACGACACCGGACAGCTGGTCGACTTCCGCATCCAGCACGTCAACAGCCGCTTCCTGGACCCGGCGGGCCGGCCCCGGGCGGTCGTGGGCGGCGCCCTGCTGCTGGAGGCCTATCCGATGGCCGCCGGCGACAGCGAGCTGTTCCAGCGGGTGGAACGGGTGTACGCCACCGGCGAGCCGTTCCGCGCCCGCCGGATGCGGCTGACCGCCCTGGTCGACCAGGTGCCGCTGTCCGCCGTCGCCGACATCAGCATCAGCCGGCACGGCTCCGCCGTGCTGCTGATCTGGCGTATCGAGGACGAGACCGCGCGGCTGGCCAGCCTGCTCCAGCACGCCCAGCGGCTCGGCCGGATCGGCGGTTTCGAGGAGAACCTGCTCACCGGCGAGATCACCTGGAACGGCCAGCTCTTCAGCCTGTACGGCCGCCCGCCCACGAGCCCCCCGGTCGCGCTCCAGGACCTGCCGGCCCACGCCCACCCCGACGACGCCGTCATCCTCGGCCGCTTCCTGCGCACCGTGCTGCACCACCGCAGGCCCGCCTCCGCCGCGTTCCGGCTGCTGCGCCCGGACGGCGTGACCCGGCACATCCGGGTGGTCGCCGAGCCCGTCCTCGACACCGGCGGCCAGCTCTTCGGCGTCCGCGGCGCCTACCAGGACATCTCGGCCCAGCACTGGACCGAGGTCGCCCTCGCCGCCACCCGCGACCAGCTGGCCCACACCGAGCAGCAGGCCGTGGAGCGCAACCGGCTCACCCTCCAGCTCCAGCACGCCATCATGCCCCCGGCCCAGGCCCCGCTGCGGGTGTCCGGCCTCCAGGTGGCGGTGCGCTACCGGCCCGCCGAGACCGAGCACCTGGTCGGCGGCGACTGGTACGACGCCGTGGTGCTGCCCTCCGGACTGGTCCTGCTGTGCGTCGGTGACGTCGCCGGGCACGGTATCGAGGCGGCGACCAGCATGGTCGTCCTGCGCAACGCGCTGCGCGGCCTCGCGGTGACCGGCGCCGGCCCGGCGCAGCTGCTGTCCTGGCTGAACATCGTCGCCCACCATCTGACCGGCGCCGTCACCGCGACCGCCGTGTGCGGCCTGTACGACGGCGAGCGGCGGACCCTGCGCTGGGCGCGGGCAGGCCATCTGCCGCCGGTGCTGGTACGGGAGGCGGACGCCACCGCGCTGCCCCCGGTCAAGGGGCTGCTGCTGGGCGCCGTCCCGGAGGCGCGCTACGAGGAGACGGAGGTGCAGCTGGCAGCCGGGGACACCCTGCTGATGTACACCGACGGCCTGATCGAGCGCCGGGACCGCTCGGTGGAGGAGTCGCTGTCGCATCTGCTGGACACGGCGCGCGCGGCGCCCAGCACCCTGGACCAGCAACTGGACCGGCTGCTCACCTACAGCAGGTCGGACACCGACGACGACACCTGCATCGTCGGCATCAGGGTCGCCTGACCCTCCCGGCCCGGCCGGTCAGCCGGTGTCCGGCGCCACGAGCGGCACGGTCGCGGTGACCCGCTTGCCCCGGGACAGCCAGGTCACCTCCAGACCGCGGGAGACCATCGCCACGAGGTGCAGACCGTGGCCGCCGACCCGCCGGGGATCGGGGGGACGCCGGCGCGGCGGCTCCCCGGAGGTGTCGGTGACGGAGATGCGCAGCGCGGTGGCGTCGGGCAGCAGCTCCAGGCGCAGCGCACACGGGCCGGGCGCGTGCTTGGCCGCGTTGGTGACGAGTTCGCTGACGACGAGCTGGGCATCCTGCACCGGCCGGCGCCCCGGTGCGGGCCGTGCCCGTGCCAGCAGGGCCGCGACGGCGTCTCTCGCCTCGGCGATGCTGGAGACGCCGGTGTCCCAGGTGCGGCTGTAGCGCAGGGGCGCGGCGCGGTCCTGCGTCGTCGCGTGGGTCCTGAGCGGGATGTCCATACCTCGTTGCCCTTTTTCCTCTGGGGTCAGGGGCCCTTCCTGTGCACAGGGGGGTCGTTGCCGTCCCTGCCCGGTTACCCGCAGGACCGCCGGTCAAGGGGACGTTCCCGAGGAATCCTCCGGATGCTCACGAAGCCCTGCTGAGGGGCGGCGCGGGAACACAGCGGAACGGGCCCGGGAGGCCCGCTCGCGCGGGATCTCCGGGCCCGTTCCGCTGCCGGATCGCTTCTGCGGTCCTGCTCAGTGCTTGAAGACGTCCTTCGCCTTCTCCTTGGCCTGCCGGGCGTCGCCCTTGGCGCCCTTCATGCGGCCCTCGGCCTCCACGCTCTCGTTGCCGACGGCGCGGCCCGCGGCCTCCTTGACCTTGCCCTTGGCCTGCTCGGCCTTGGCCTTCGCCTTCTGGTTGCCGGCCATCACCTGTCACATCCCCACATCGACGCGGTCTTGGGTCGCCATCCGAATTGCCGCTGTGCGGCCGTCCAAACCACTGCCCGCATCACTGCTCGCGGCGCCGCCGTACGAGGTGCCGTACGACGAACGCCGCGAGGAGGACGGCGACGGCGATGAGGACGTACAGCTGGTAGCGCCGGATCTCGTCGTAGATCGCGGTGATGTGGCTGCCCGCGAGGTAGGCCAGGGTCGTCCACAGGCCGACCCACAGGGCCGCGCCGAGGGCGTTGAAGGCGAGGAAGCGGCGCCAGTGCATGCCGGTCGTGCCCGCGATGACGCCGTTGGCCTGGCGCAGGCCCTCGACGAACCGGGCCACCGTCACGATCTTGGCGCCGTGCCGGGTGAAGAACGCCTCGGCGGCCTCGAACCGCTTGGGCGTCAGGAAGACGTACTTGCCCCACCGGTGCACGAAGGCCCGCCCGCCGAACCGGCCGATCAGGTAGCCGATGTTGTCCCCGGCGACGGCCGCGAAGAACGCGATGACCGCCACGGCCACGACGTTCAGCTGCCCCGCGCCCGCGTACACCCCCGCCGCGAGCAGGATGGTCTCGCCGGGCGCGGGGACGCCGAAGTCCTCGACGAGGACCACCGCCCCCACGGCCCAGTAGCCGTAGTGGCCGAGCAGTGGTGCCAGGTGGGCCAGCGGTCCCGGAAGCGGAGGCGACATGCCTCCACGGTACGTCGGTGCGGCCGTGCGGTGATCAGGGCCGGCTGACCGAGGCTTCCTGGTCCTGCTGGTCGTGGCGCTCCCGCTGGTCCTGCGCGGCGGCTTCCGGGCCGGCCTCGGCCTCCGCTGCCGTGCGCCGGTCCCGGCGGCCGGTCAGGCGCCGGGCGAGCGGCTCGGTGTACCGGGCGGTCAGCGGGCCGAGCACGACCAGGAGCAGCACGTAGGCGGTGGCCAGCGGGCCGAGGTCGGAGTCGATGCCGGAGGTGACGGCGAGCCCCGCGATGACGATGGAGAACTCGCCGCGGGCGACCAGGGTGCCGCCGGCCCGCCACCGGCCCCGGGCCGAGATGCCCGCGCGGCGGGCCGCCCAGTAGCCGGTGGCGACCTTGGTGAGGGTGGTGACGACGGCCAGGGCGAGGGCGGGCAGCAGCACCGGCGGGATGCTCGCCGGATCGGTGTGCAGCCCGAAGAAGACGAAGAACACCGCCGCGAACAGGTCCCGCAGCGGGGCGAGGAGGTTGTGGGCACCCTCGGCGACCTCCCCGGACAGGGCGATGCCCACCAGGAACGCGCCGACCGCCGCGGAGACCTGGAGCTGCTGGGCGACACCGGCCACCACCAGTGTCAGCCCGAGCACCACCAGCAGCAGCTTCTCGGGGTCGTCGGTGGAGACGAACCGGGAGATGTGCCGGCCGTAGCGGACCGCGACCAGCAGCACCAGGCCCGCCACGCCCAGGGCGATGGCCAGCGTGACGCTGCCGGCCGCGAAACCGGTCCCGGCCAGCAGGGCCGTGACCACGGGCAGGTAGACCGCCATGGACAGGTCCTCCAGCACCAGGATGCTGAGGATCACCGGCGTCTCCCGGTTGCCGATCCGGCCGAGGTCGCCGAGGACCTTGGCGATGACGCCCGAGGAGGAGATCCAGGTGATGCCGGCCAGGACGACGGCGGCGATCGGGCCCCAGCCCAGCAGCAGGGCCATGGCGGCGCCGGGCAGGGCGTTGAGGGTGGCGTCGACGATCCCGGCCGGGTACTGGGTCTTCAGGTTGGAGACCAGATCACCGGCCGTGTACTCGAGCCCCAGCATGAGCAGCAGCAGGACCACGCCGATCTCGGCGCCGATCGCGACGAACTCCTCGCTGGTGCCGAGCGGCAGCAGACCGCCCTCGCCGAAGGCGAGTCCGGCCAGCAGATACAGCGGGATGGGCGAGAACCGCAGGCGGGCGGCGAGCCGGCCCAGCAGCCCGAGGCCCAGGATGATCGCGCCGAACTCGATCAGGAAGACCGCGGAGGAGTGCATCCGGATCACTCCCGCCCGAGTATCGCGGCGGCGGCGTCGACGCCCTCGCGGGTGCCGATGACGATCAGCGTGTCCCCACCGGCCAGCCGGAAACCGGGGCCGGGGGAGGGGATCGCCTCGGCGCGGCGCAGGACGGCCACGATCGACACGCCGGTCTCGGTGCGCATCCGGGTGTCGCCGAGCAGCCGTCCGTTCCAGTGCGAGGTCCCGGACAGCTCGATCCGCTCGGCCACCAGGCCCAGCTCCGTGGTGGAGAGCAGGGTGGGGCTGTGGTGGGTCGGCTTCAGCGCGTCGACCAGCGCCTCCGCCTCCTGGCCGGTGAGGTGGACCGACAGGGCGCAGGCGTCCGGATCGTCACGCTGGTAGGCGCTGAGCGTGCGCGAACCGTCCCGGTGGGCCACCACCGACAGGTGACGGTGTTCGCGTGTCGTCAGGTCGTACCGGACGCCGATACCCGGCAACGGTGTCCTGCTGGTGCGTGCGGCGCTCATGGTGCCCCCCTGCCCGGCTTGAATGTTTCTTGGTGAAACTTTTAGCCAAACCCTACCCCGAAGGGTGATCGTCCGGGGGAGGGGGCGGAGCGGGCGGAGGGGCGGGCGCTGTCAACCGGAGGCCGCGGCCTCCTCGTCGCCGGCGGAATCGGGCTGGCACGAGTGGCACAGCTCGTGGTCCCCGTCGCGGGTGACGACGGTTCCCCAGCCGAGGCACTGCTCGCAGTCGCGGGCGAGGGCCAGATCGGGGTGGGGTGGGAAGGGATTGCGGTGGGCTCCGTGCGCCATACGGTGAGCGGCTCCTTGCGGTCGCGGGGCGTGGTGCGCGGGGATGCGGGCGATCAGAATGACGTCCACTATGTCCCGCTTATTCCCCCATCCCAGTGATAAATGTCATGGGGTGCCACCGCGATGTCGTGCAGTGCCCGTCAGTCGAGGTTCCCCAGCCGGGCGTCGCGCCACAGGTCCACGCCGCCCTCGGTCGCGTACCGGTCGATCTCGGCCAGCTCCTCGTCGCCGAAGGAGAGGTTCTCCAGCGCGGCGACGTTCTGCTCCAGTTGTTCGACCCGCGAGGCGCCGATGACGAGCGAGGTCACCCGCTCGTCCCGGAGCGCCCAGGCGAGCGCCAGCTGGGCCAGCGTCTGCCCGCGCCGGGCCGCGATGTCGTTCAGGGCGCGCAGCCGGTCCCGCAGGTCGTCCGTCAGCCAGGAGGCGTCCAGGGACGTGCCCCGCGCGGCCCGCGAGTCCGCCGGGACGCCGTCCAGGTAGCGGCCGGTGAGCAGGCCCTGGGCGAGCGCCGTGAAGCCGATGACGCCGAAGCCCTCCTCCTGGGCCGCGTCCAGCAGGCCGTCGGTCTCGATCCAGCGGTTGAGCATGCTGTACGACGGCTGGTGGATCAGCAGCGGGGTGCCGAGCTCGCGCAGGATGGCGGCGGCCTGCCGGGTGCGTTCGGCGTCGTAGGAGGAGATGCCGACGTAGAGGGCCTTGCCCTGGCGGACGGCGGTGTCGAGCGCGCCCATGGTCTCCTCCAGCGGCGTGCTCGCGTCCAGCCGGTGGGAGTAGAAGATGTCCACGTAGTCGAGGCCCGTCCGGGCGAGCGACTGGTCCAGGGAGGCCAGCAGGTACTTGCGGGAGCCGCCGCCCTGCCCGTAGGGGCCGGGCCACATGTCCCAGCCGGCCTTGGTGGAGATCACCAGCTCGTCGCGGTAGGGCGCCAGGTCGCGCCTGAGCAGCCGCCCGAAGTTCAGCTCCGCCGCGCCGTAGGGCGGGCCGTAGTTGTTGGCGAGGTCGTGGTGGGTGATCCCGAGGTCGAAGGCGCGCAGCGCGATCTCGCGCTGGGTCTCGAACGGGCGGTCGTCGCCGAAGTTGTGCCAGTAGCCCAGGGACAGGACCGGCAGGTCCAGTCCGGAACGGCCGGTGCGTCGGTAGCGCATGGTGCCGTCGTAGCGAGCGGGGTCCGCGACGTACGTCATCGGGTCTTCTCCGGGTGGTGCCGTAGGGGTGCCCCGCGTGTGCGCGCGGGCCCGTCCACCCTGCTCCGGGGCGCCGCGCAAGTCCAACCGCCGTCGCGGATGGGATTGAGCGGTTCCGTTTCTGAATCGGACACAGGGGCAGGCGGTGATCAACGGAGCGAGAGCGAGGAGGCGCTCATGAGCGGTGCGCGGTCCGGCGGGGAACGGGAGGAACGCGACGGGCGGCGGGTACCGGGGGCGGTGGCGCGGCTGCCGCGTCAGGTCCGGGAGGAGCTGACCCGCAGGCTGCGCCGCAAGCGGGGCGCCTTCCGCCCGGACGACGTCCAGGTCGTCGAGCCCCCGCTGCTCCGGCGCGCCGTCGGCGCCTCCGCGCTCGGCAACTGCATGGAATGGTTCGACTTCGGCGTCTACAGCTACCTCGCCGCCACCATCGGCAAGGTGTTCTTCCCCGGAGCCTCCCCGGCCGCCCAGGTCATCTCCTCGTTCGCGACCTTCGCCGCCGCCTTCGTCGTACGGCCCCTCGGCGGGCTGGTCTTCGGTCCGCTCGGCGACCGGATCGGGCGGCAGAAGGTGCTCGCCACCACCATGATCATGATGGCGGCCGGCACCTTCGCCATCGGCGTGATCCCCGGCTACTCCACCATCGGCCTCGCCGCGCCCGTGCTGCTCCTGCTGGCCCGCATGGTCCAGGGCTTCTCCACCGGCGGCGAGTACGGCGGAGCCACCACCTTCGTCGCCGAGTACTCCCCGGACCGCCGGCGCGGCTTCCTCTCCAGCTGGCTGGACTTCGGCACCTTCACCGGCTACGCCCTCGGCTCGGCCCTGGTCACCCTGCTCAACCTGGCCCTGACGGACGAGCAGATGCTCTCCTGGGGCTGGCGCGTGCCGTTCCTGATCGCCGGGCCGCTCGGCGTGATCGGCCTCTACATGCGGCTGAAGCTGGAGGAGTCCCCGGCCTTCCAGCAGCAACTGGACGACCACGAGAAGACGCTGGCGCAGGAGTCGGCGGGCGGCGAGTTCAAGGACATCGTCAGGAACCACTGGCGGCCCCTGCTCGTCTGCATGGGCCTGGTGCTGCTCTACAACGTCACGAACTACATGGTCACCGGCTATCTGCCGACCTACCAGACCGAGACCCTGCACCGCTCCAGCGGTTCCGCGGACCTCATGGTGCTCGTCGGGATGGTGTGGATCGTCGTCCTGATCACCTTCCTCGGCCGGCTCAGCGACCGGGTCGGCCGGCGCCCGCTCTACGCCGTCGCCGCGGCGGCGATGATCGTGCTCGCCGTCCCCGCCTTCCTGCTCATCAAGGCGCACGGCACCTGGCCGCCGGTCCTCGGGGTACTGCTCCTGGCCACGCTGCTGGCCTGCTTCGCCGCCCCCAGCGCGGCCACCCTGCCGGCCCTGTTCCCGACCGCCGTCCGCTACGCGGCCATGGGCATCGGCTTCAACATCGCCGTCGCCGCGTTCGGCGGCACCACCCCGCTGGTCACCGCCGCGCTGGTCAGCCTCACCGGCGACGACCTCATGCCCGCCTACTACTTGATGCTGGCCGGCGCCATCGGCCTGCTCACCGTGCGGTTCCTCCCCGAGAGCGCCCAGGTCCCGCTCAAGGGCTCCCAGCCGATGGTCGGTTCGCGGGAGGAGAGGCGCGAACTCATCAGCGCCTCCCAGGAGTTGTACGCCCTCGCGCAGGAGCGGGGTGAGGCGCGGCGCGGCTGAGCCACGGCCGCGCCGGGAGGCTTGTCCGATCCTACGAACTTCCGGTCTGCCGGGTTACCGGTCCGCACCACGTTTGATAGGAAACTTTCCTACCAGTACTGGTGCGGACCAACTTCCCACCCCCCACTCCCCCTTGGAGCCCCTGTGGTGTACGCAGACCGCGAAGCGGCAGCCCCCGCGAGCCCCGCCGGCCTCTCCCGTCTCTCCCGCCGGACCGTCGTCGCCGCGCTCGGCGCCGTCGCCTCGGGCGCCCTGCTCGGCGTCTCCCGCGCCGGCACGGCCTCGGCCGCCGCGCCGGGGCTGGACGACCCGGCGAAGAAGGAGATCGCCATGAAGCTGGTGTCGAGCGCGGAGAACTCCTCGCTCGACTGGAAGGCCCAGTACAAGTACATCGAGGACATCCGCGACGGCCGCGGCTACACGGCCGGCATCATCGGCTTCTGCTCCGGCACCGGTGACATGCTCGACCTCGTCCAGCTCTACGCCGACCGCAAGCCCGGCAACGTCCTGGCGAAGTACCTGCCCGCCCTGCGGAACGTCAACGGCACCGACTCGCACCAGGGCCTGGACCCCAACTACCCCTCCGACTGGCGCAAGGCCGCCCAGGACACCGCCTTCCAGCAGGCCCAGAACGACGAACGCGACCGCGTCTACTTCAACCCCGCCGTCGCCCAGGGCAAGACGGACGGACTGCGCGCGCTCGGCCAGTTCATCTACTACGACGCCATCGTCATGCACGGCGACGGCGACGACCCGACCAGCTTCCGCAACATCCGCAAGCGCGCCCTGCGCAGCGCCAAGCCGCCGGCCCAGGGCGGCGACGAGACGACGTACCTCAACGCCTTCCTGGACGCCCGGGTGTGGGCCATGAAGCAGGAGGAGGCCCACAGCGACACCAGCCGCGTCGACACCGCGCAGCGGGTCTTCCTGCGCAAGGGCAACCTCGACCTGAACACCCCGCTCGACTGGAAGGTCTACGGCGACAGCTACCACATCGGCTGATCTCCGTCAGCAGGCGCGGCAGGCCGGCGGGCGCGGACTCCGGTACCGGGGAACGCGGTCCGGCGGCCCGCCGTGCCGTGACGCGCCGGATCACGGCGATCGCCACGGCGGCGGCCCGAACGGCGGCCCCCGCGGCCCTGTGTCCCGGCCACGCCGACGGACCTGCCTGCCGGGCGGGCGGCACACGCGGACGCGGTGCCGTGGCGATCAGCGGAGGTCCGGATCACAGGCCCGGCGGGCCAGGGACGTCCCGGCTGGTGGGGCGCACTCGCATGGCATGCCCCGGGCGAGGAAAGATGGGCGGTGAGCGAACGACCCACCGAAGCGGAGGAACGGACTCATGGCGCACGAGCGCGCCGGCCGGCCGGCCGGTCCCGAGGACCTTGTCGACGTGGCCCGGCTGGTCACGGCGTACTACACGCTGCACCCCGACCCGGCCGACCCGGGACAGCGGGTGGCGTTCGGCACCTCGGGCCACCGCGGCTCGTCCCTGGCGAGCGCCTTCAACGAGGACCACATCGCCGCCACCAGCCAGGCCATCTGCGAGTACCGGGCCGCCCAGGGCACCGACGGACCGCTCTTCCTGGGCGCCGACACCCACGCCCTGTCCGAGCCGGCCAAGGCCACCGCGCTGGAGGTGTTCGCCGCCAACGAGGTGACCGTCCTCATCGACAGCGCGGACGGCTACACGCCCACGCCCGCCGTCTCGCACGCGATCCTGACGCACAACCGGGGCCGCACCACGGGCCTAGCCGACGGAGTGGTCGTCACCCCGTCGCACAACCCGCCCGCCGACGGCGGCTTCAAGTACAACCCGCCGAGCGGCGGCCCGGCGGCCTCCGACGCCACCTCCTGGATCCAGGACCGCGCCAACCAGATCATCACGGGCGGCCTGAAGGACGTACGCCGCCTGCCGTACGCCCGCGCGCTCGCCGCGGACACCACCCGGCGGTACGACTTCCTCGGCACGTACGTCACCGATCTGCCCGGCGTCCTGGACCTGGACGCCGTCCGCGCGTCCGGCGTGCGCATCGGCGCCGACCCGCTCGGCGGCGCCTCCGTCGCCTACTGGGGCCGGATCGCCGAGCAGCACGGCATCGACCTGACCGTGGTCAACCCGCACACCGACCCCACCTGGCGGTTCATGACGCTGGACTGGGACGGCCAGATCCGCATGGACTGCTCCTCGCCGTACGCCATGGCCTCCCTCATCGAGCAGCGCGACCGCTTCCGCATCGCCACCGGCAACGACGCCGACGCCGACCGGCACGGCATCGTCACCCCGGACGCGGGCCTGATGAACCCCAACCACTACCTCGCCGTCGCCATCTCCTACCTCTTCCGGCACCGCGAGCAGTGGCCGGCCGCCGCGGGCATCGGCAAGACCCTCGTCTCCTCCACGATGATCGACCGGGTCGCCGGGGACCTCGGCCGCCGGCTCGTCGAGGTACCCGTCGGCTTCAAGTGGTTCGTGGACGGACTGGTCGGCGGCGACCTCGGGTTCGGCGGCGAGGAGTCGGCCGGCGCGTCCTTCCTGCGCCGGGACGGCTCGGTGTGGACCACCGACAAGGACGGCATCATCCTCGCCCTGCTCGCCTCCGAGATCACGGCCGTCACCGACAAGACCCCCTCGGAGCACTACGCCGACCTGACCGCCCGCTTCGGCGCACCCGCCTACGCCCGCATCGACGCCCCCGCGACCCGCGAACAGAAGGCGCTGCTCGCCAAGTTGTCGCCGGCGCAGGTCACCGCGGACACGCTGGCCGGGGAGACGGTCACGGCCGTGCTCACCGAGGCGCCCGGCAACGGCGCCGCGATCGGCGGCATCAAGGTCACCACCGAGAACGCCTGGTTCGCCGCCCGGCCCTCGGGCACCGAGGACGTCTACAAGGTGTACGCCGAGTCCTTCCTCGGCGCCGACCACCTCGCCCGGGTGCAGGAGGAGGCCCAAACCGTGGTGCTGGGAGCGCTCGGCGGCTGAGCCGGCGGCGGGGCGGCCTTCCGGCCCGGGAGGCCGCCCCGCCGCTCCCGGCTCAGTTCCGTCCGCGTCCCCGGTCCAGGCGGTCCAGCACGGCCTCGGCCATGGCGGCTTCGCCCTTGGCGTTGGGGTGTGCCGGGGCGGCGGGGGAGGACGGTTGCAGCGGCTCGATCCAGCGGTCCGCCGGCGCCTTGCACATGTCGTGGCCGACCGTGGGGCCGTAAGCGTCCACGTACTCGGCCCGGTTCACGCCGGCCACCAGCCGCAGCATCAGGTTCAGCCGCTTCTCGGTGTCCCGCAGGTAGGCGAAGTCCTTCTGGGCGAAGGGGACGTGCGGGAAGCAGCCGCTGCCGTCGTCGGGCAGGAGGTCCGGGTAGCCGACGACGACCACCCGGGCGTGCGGCGCCCGGGCGTGCACGGCCCGCAGCACCCGGCCGATCTTCGGCGCGGTCCACACGACGGTGAGGGCCAACTGGTCGTGACCGGAGGCCGTGTAGGAGCGCTCGCAGGGGTTGCCCGCGGGGTCCTGGGGGGCCAGGCGGGCGCAGGTGGTGATGATGGAGCCGAAGCCGACGTCGTTGCCGCCGATCTGCACCGTCACCAGGTCCGTGTGCCGGTCCAGGGCGTCGAGCTGGGGCGGGTTGGTGCCCTGCGCCTGCCACATCTCGGCGGTCGTCGCCCCGCCGCAGCTCACGTCCGTGAAGGCGGCCACCTGCCGCCGGGCGGCCACGAGCGAGGGGTAGTTGTGGTCCGAGCGCGCGCAGCCGGCGTCCACCTGCCGGGGGATTCCGGGGCCCGAGGTGTAGGAGTCGCCGAGCGCGACATAGGCGCTCGCGCGGCCGGGTCCGCCGGGGTGCGCGGCGGCCGGTGCCGTGCCGGCGGCGACGAGGGCGCAGCCGCCCAGCGCCGCTTTGAGCACGGCGCTCCGCCGCCGGCCTCTCGCCCCGCCCGCCGGATGCCTGCCGTTCGCCATGAGTCCTCCCCCTGAGCCCGCTGCGGCGCGCGGCGGCACCACCGCAGAGCGGCCCTCGCGCGTTCGACCGGGCCTGTATACCGTCCGGTAGGTCCCGCCGACCAGAAGCGGGACGCGGTGAGTTCAGGGGGAGAGGCGGGCGACAGCCCTGGGGGAGGGGCGGGTTCAGACCCCGGACACCTGTTCCGCCGGGGCGGACGTCTGGAGCGGGGACGCCGGCTGGAGCGTGGCCGTCGTCTGGAGCAGGGAGTCGTCCTCCGGGCGCGCGCCGGAGAGGCGGTGGCGGGCGGCGATGAGGGCCATGTCGACATCCCGGGTGCCGGTGGCCACGCACAGCGTGTAGGAGATGTCCGCCAGCCGCTGCCGGGCTTCTGGAGTGCTCTCCTCGGCGCCGAGCATGGTGAGGGCCTCGTACTGGGCGATGAGGTCCTCCAGTACCGCGGGGTGGGCCATGAGCATGCGATCCGCCTCTCTGATGGGTCGCCGATGTACGAAGTCGCAGCGCGAATACCCGCGCATCCGCCGCGCATGCCCCCTCAGGCGCCCCTTGACGCACAGTGGTGTGAGTGACCGGATGCTCACGTGAAGCCAAGGCGGCCGGTATCTCGCAGGCGTACGTCTGCCGGCTCTTCCCGAACAAGGAACTGCTGTTCACCGCCGTGGTCGAGCACTGCTTCGTGCGGGTGCGGACCTGTCTGGAGCGGGCCGCGGCCGAGGCGCGGGACACAGCTCGCCGAAGGTGGTGCTCGGCGCCATGGGGGACGCCTGCGCGCGGCTGGTGGAGTACGTGCACGGCGCCTCGGGCAGCGGCGAGGAGCAGGTCCGGGAATCCTTCGCACGGGGCATGCCGTGCCACCTGATCGTCTCCACGGGAGCCGATGCGGTGGACGCGCCCGGGACACGGACACTGGCGGCCGGGATGCGGCACCGCTGAGCCGGGCTCCCGGACGCCGTGGGGTCGCGGCGAAGGCGAGGCGTGACACCTCGCCTTCTGTTCAGGGCCGAGAGTGAGTGGTCGGCCACGTCATCCACCTCGGCGCCGAGCACCGTTGCCCCTGGGCCGTCTCCCTCCCCGCCCGGCGACGCCCGGCTGCCCGGCGAAGCCGTCTTCGTGGGGCGCGCGGTGCACGGCGGTGTGCCCGTGCGTCACCCGGTCGGGTGCTCTCCGCCCGGGATGTGCCGGATCAGGGCACGTCGCCGTGATCTTTCCGTGATCATGCCCCCTGTGAGTCTGCAACGTCGAAGTGCCCTGAGCCGGCGGGTCGTTCCGGCCGTACTCGGCACCCTCAGTGTCCTGTCCCTGCTGTCCGCCCTGCCCGCCGCAGCCCAGCCGGCGCGGCGGGACCACCGGCCCGCCGCGCCACCACCCCGGCAGGTCACCGCCGCGGAGGCGCGCACGGACGCCCGTCTCCGCTCCCTCCGCGACCGGCCCGCGGCCCTGCGGGAGTTCTTCCGGCAGCTCCCCAAGGGCGGAGACCTGCACAACCACCTCTCCGGCGCGGTGTCCACGGAGTACCTGATCGAGCTGGCCGCCGAGGACGGGCTGTGCGTCGACACCGCGACGCTGACCGCGGTCACCCCGCCCTGCGGCGCCGGAACCCGGCCCGCCGCCGACGCGCGCACCGACCGCGCCTTCCACGACGCGCTGGTGCGCGCCTGGTCCATGCAGGACTTCCCGCCCGACGAGAGCGGGCACGACCACTTCTTCGACACCTTCGGCAGGTTCGGCGAGGTCACCTGGCGCCACCGGGGCAAGCTGCTCGCGGAGGTCGCCGACACCGTCGTCCGCAACAACCAGTCCTATCTGGAGACGATGGTCACCCCGGCCTCCGACGGCGCGAAGAAGCTCGCCGCCGAGGTCGGCTGGGACGACGACCTCGCCGCGCTGCACCGCAGACTGGTCGCGGGCGGCAAGCTGGACAAGCTGGTCGCCGAGGCCCGCGAGGAGGCGGACGACGGCGACGCCGAGTTCCGCGCCACCGAGCGGTGCGGCACCCCGCAGGCCCGACCCGGGTGCGGCCTCACCGTCCGCTGGATCTCCCAGGCATCCCGGGGCAGCGCGCCGGAGCGGGTCTTCACCCAGCTCGCCCTCGGCCTGCGGCTGGCCGAGGCCGACCCGCGGTTCGTCGCCGTCAACCTCGTCCAGCCCGAGGACTCGGACACCGCCCTGCGCGACTACAGCCTCCAGATGCGCATGGTCGGCTATCTGCGCACCCAGTACCCGAAGGCGCACGTCACCCTGCACGCGGGCGAGCTGTGGCCCGGGCTGGTCAAGCCGAAGGACCTGAAGTTCCACATCCGTCAGGCCGTGGACGTCGCCCGCACCGAGCGGGTCGGGCACGGCGTCGACCTGGTCCACGAGGACGACTGGCGGCGCACGGCCCGCACGATGGCGGACCGTCGGGTGGCGGTGGAGGTGCCCTTCTCCAGCAACGCCCAGATCCTCGGCGTCAAGGGAGCCGACCACCCCTTCGACACCTACCGCCGCTACGGCGTCCCCGTCGTCCTCGCCACCGACGACCCCGGGGTGTCCCGGATCGACATCAGCCACGAGTACCAGTACGCCGCCGCCACCTACGGCCTGCGCTACCCCGAGCTGAAGGACCTGGCCCGCGCCTCCCTGGAGTACGGCTTCCTGCCGGGCGCGAGCCTGTGGCAGGGCAACCCCACCGCCAAGGGGTACCAGCCGGTTCCGGCCTGCCGTGCCGAGCACCCCGGCCTCCCCGTGCGCGGCGCGGCCTGCCGGCACCTGCTCGCCGACAGCGCCAAGGCCCGCCTCGAATGGCACCAGGAGGCCGCCTTCGCCGTCTTCGAAAGGACGCACCGGGGCTGACCCGATGCCCGGTGCCCGGTGCGTCGGTGGCGGAGGCCGCCGACGCGCCGGGCGGCCGGCTGGGCCGAGGGCACCGCGGCGGCCTACGGGGAGGGTGTCTTCGCGGCCCGGTCCCGGACGCCGTGGTCGGCCGCCGGTCGCGCCGGGGGGGACCAGCCGTCCCCGATCGGTCCTCGTCCCGCCGCCGTACCCACCGCGCACGAGCGGGGCGCGGCGGTGTGCGGGCCGGTGACGGGCGAACCGCCCGGCCCCCGGGCCGGGTCGGAATTCCAGCGGTGGCCGGCGGGAACGGTGTGGAAGGCTGGGCGGGTCCGCGTCCGCGCAACGGGAGGCAACCACCCGCATGGCCGTCATCCACCACACGACAGTCAAGCCCAGCAAGACGGAACTGCTCGCCGACTGGCTGCCCAGCCGCCCCTGGTACCGCGGCGGCCCGGCGGCGCCCGTGCTGGAGAAGTCCGGTGGCTTCCGGCTGGACGACCCCGAGGGCGAGGTCGGCATCGAGTTCATGGTGGCCACCGACACGTCGAGCCCCGGGCGTACGGCCTATCTGGCACCGCTCACCTACCGAGGGGCGCCGCTGGAGGGCGCCGAGCACGCGCTCGTCGGCACGATGGAGCACGGGGTGCTGGGCACGCGCTGGGTGTACGACGGCTGCCACGACCCGGTGCTGGTCGCCGAGTTGCTGGCGCTGATCGAGGGCAGGGCGCGGGCGATGGCCCAGAGCATCACGGACACCCCCGACCACGAGGTGACCCGCTCCTACGGCGGCGCGGCCCTCGGCCCACACCGCTTCACGCCCGAGCCGGCCGACGACGAGGACGGCACCCACTTCCCGGTGCCCGGGGGCCTGTCCCTGCACGTCCACCGTGTCCTCACCCCCGTCGCCGAGAACCCGCCGCTGCCGCCACGGGACGCCCTCGGCCATGTGGCGACCGGCTGGCCGGGCCCCGACGGCACCCGTCTGCGGGCCGTCTTCATGACGCTGCGCACCCTCTGATCCCGGCGGGCGCCGCCCGCGGGCCGCCGGGCGGCGCCCGTGACACGCCACGCAGCGGGCACCCCCGTCCGTCGGTCTGGCATGGACCGGTCAAATCTGTCACTCTTTCGGCAGCCCGCGCCCCGACCCGCAGGGGCGCGCGCCGCACCTGAGCACAGCGATCGCGCGAGCCCCACCCCCGGCCGCCCCGGCGCACCCCAGCCGGCCGGGCGGTCCTTCGAGCAGGCCGGACCCCGGCCGCCGCAAAGGAGTAGCGTGTGAGACCGACCCCCCACAGGGCCCTCGGCGTCGGCGCGGTCACCGTCGCCGCGCTGGCCGCCCTCTTCCTCCCCGGTTCCTCCGCCGCCGCCCGGCCCGCCACAGCTCCCGCCGCCTGCACCCCGGCGCAGGTGGTCGCCAACGGCGGCTTCGAGAGCGGCACTTCACCGTGGACCCCGTCCGCGTCCACCGTGATCACCAACCGCTCCGGGCAGACCGCCCACGGCGGCGGTTCCTACGCCTGGCTGGACGGCGCCGGCAGCACCCGCACCGACACCCTCGGCCAGAGCGTGACCGTCCCGTCCGGGTGCGGCGCCGCCACCCTCACCTTCTGGCTGCACATCGACACCGCCGAGACGACCTCCTCCACCGCCTACGACACACTCACGGCCAAGCTCGGCGGCACCACGCTGGCCACCTACTCGAACCTGGACGAGAACACCGGCTACGTGAAGAAGTCGATCGACGTGTCCTCGTTCGCCGGCCAGAGCGTGAACCTGTCCTTCACCGGCACCGAGGACTCCAGCCTCCAGACGAGCTTCGTCCTGGACGACATCGCCCTCGACACCTCGGACGGCACCACACCACCCCCGGCCGACTCCGCACGGACCCCGGCGGCCCCGTCGTACACCGTGAACCTGAGCAGCGACACCAGCGGCACCGTCTGGACCGGGCGCGAGAGCGTGACCTTCACCAACGCGTCCGCCACCGCACTCGGCGAGGTCTACCTCAGGCTGTGGGACAACTACCACGGCAGCTGCGACGCGATGCCCGTCAAGGTCGGCAACGTCACCGGTGGCACCGCCGGCGCCCTCTCCGTCGCCTGCACCGCCCTGAAGATCGACCTGCCGAGCCCGCTCGCCCAGGGCCAGAGCGCCACCATCGGCTTCGACCTCGGCATCACCGTGCCCAGCGGCGCCGACCGCTTCGGCCACGACGGCGCGTTCAGCTTCGTCGGCAACGCCCTGCCCGTCCTCGCCGTCCGCGACGGCGCCGGCTGGCACCTGGACCCGTACACGAACAACGGCGAGTCGTTCTACTCCCTGGCCGCCGACTTCAAGGTCACCCTGGACCACCCCAGCACCCTGCTGGTCCCGGCCACCGGCACCTCCACGGACACGCCCGGCTCCAGCGGCCGTACCGTGACCACGGCCACCGCCTCCAAGGTCCGTGACTTCGCCTGGGCCGCCGGCCCCTTCACCAAGATCTCCGGCACCTCGGCCGCCGGCGTCCCGGTGAACGTCTACTCCGTCTCGGGCATCAGTTCCACCAGCGCCCAGTCGATGCTCAGCACCGCCAGGACCGCGGTCGACGCCCACGCGGCCCGGTTCGGCGCCTACCCGTACGGCGAACTGGACGCCGTCATCGACAACAACTACTGGTTCGGCGGCATGGAGTACCCCGGGTTCGTGCTCGACGTGGTCAGCACCACCGCGCTCACCCACGAGATCGCCCACCAGTGGTGGTACGGCATCGTCGGCGACGACGAGTACACCAGCCCCTGGCTGGACGAGTCGTTCACCGACTACGCCACCGACCTCGCCCAGGGCAAGACCGGGAGCAACTGCTGGAGCGGCGTCTCCTGGGCCTCCAGCGCCGAGAAGATCACCAACTCGATGGCGTACTGGGACGCGCACTCCTCCCGGTACTCCACCGTCGTCTACGGCTACGGCAAGTGCGCCCTGCACGACCTGCGCCGCGTCCTCGGGGACACCGCCATGGCCAAGCTGCTGAAGGACTACGCGACCGCGCACTGGTACGGCGTGTCCACCACGGCCGAGTTCAAGGCGGCGGCCCAGGCCGCCACGAGCACGGACCTGACCTCCTTCTGGACGCAGCACCGCATCGAGGGGTGACGGACACCCACACGGGTCGAAACCGGCCGCGGACAGCCTCGTTGGGCGCAGCCCGGAGTGCGCGAGGGCCCGGCCCCGGGTCGGATGGATTCCGTGCGAATCTCCATATTCCGCTCCCGTGGCCGGTCCCGCCTGTGCCTCGCCGGCACCCTGACCTGCCTGCTGCTGTTCCTGTCCAGTCCCCCGGCCGCGTCCGACGTGACCGGGGGAGCGCCCGTGCGCGGCAGCGCCTACATGGGCATCGGCGTCCTCGCCCACGACGGCGAGTCCGGCGAACCGCCCCCGGACCCCCGCGCCTCCCAGACGGAGGGAGTGGACGTCTCCAGCCACCAACGCGACGTCGACTGGCCGACGCTGTGGAACGACGGCACCAAGTGGGCGTACACCAAGGCCACCGAGGGCACGTCCTACACCAACCCCTACTTCACCCAGCAGTACGACGGCTCGTTCGACGTCGGCATGGTCCGCGGCGCCTACCACTTCGCCACCCCGGACACGGCCGGCGGCGCCGCCCAGGCCGACTGGTTCGTGGAGCACGGCGGCGGCTGGTCGAACGACGCCCAGACCCTCCCCGGCGCCCTCGACATGGAGTGGAACCCGTACGGCGACTCCTGCTACGGCAAGTCCAAGAGCGGCATGGTCAGCTGGATCCGGGACTTCCTGAACCGCTACAAGTCCCGCACCGGCCGGGACGCGGTCATCTACACCGCGACCAACTGGTGGGTCGAGTGCACCGGCGACTACGCCGGCTTCGGCAAGACCAACCCGCTGTGGATCGCGCGGTACGCCTCGTCGGTTGGGTCGCTGCCGGCCGGGTGGACGTCGTACACGATGTGGCAGTACACCTCCAGCGGCAAGACGGTCGGCGACCACGACCGCTTCAACGGCTCGCAGGACGGGCTGCGGGACTTCGCCACCGGCGACGCACCGGACGCACAGGCGCTGCGGACACCCGGTTCCGGGACGGTGTCACGGTCCTGATCCCCGGGTGACGGCCGGACCGCCGGGCACCGGGCACGGGCCGGCGCTGGTTAGGCTCGACGCGTGCCGCATGTCGAGATACTCCAGTTGCTGGTGTCCCCGGTGCACCGCCTCGCGGGCCGGCCGGGCGACGGCCTGCCCGAGCTGCCGCCCGGCGAACTCGTGACGACGGCCGAGGTCCGGGCGGGCCTCGGCATCGTCGGGGACCGGTACTTCAACCACCCCGCCCACCGCAACGCGTCGATCACCCTCATGGCCGCCGAGCGACTGCCGCAGCCGGGGCCGTACCCGGCCGACCTGCTGCGGACGCGGCGCAACGTCCTGCTGCGCGGGGTCGACATCGACGCCTACATCGGCCGGACCGTCTTCCTCGACTCCGGTTCCGGACCGGTCGAACTGGAGGTGCGCAGCGCCGCCCGGCCCTGCGCCTGGATGAACACCACCCTCGGCCCCGGCGCCCAGCGGGCCCTGCGCGGCGGCGGGGGAGTGCGCTGCCGGCCGCTGACCGACGGCGTCCTCACCGTGGGCCCGGCCGTGTTCGGGGTGCGCGAACCAGGGGACACGGCGCCCGGCGCATGAGCACGACGACCGAGTGCGGCCCTGGGGAGGGACGCCGAGGCGGCGGCTGACCGGGGCCGCGCTCACCTGCCCGAGGCGGCCAACTGGTCGGCCAGCCGGTGGGCCTGGGCGAGCAGCGCGCCGTAGGTGGCGACCTCGTCGGGGTCGTCCGTCGTGGAGCGGACCAGATCCCGGCGCAGGTCGCCGAGCGTGTCGCGCAGCCGTGCCACCGCCTCGCGCAGTTCGTCCGCGCACTCGTCACCGAACCGGCTGTGACTGTAGAGCCGCAGCGCACGGGCGGTCTCGCACAGGAACTGCGCGTACTTCCTCGCGAGCCCCGGGTGCGGCCGGGAGGCCGAGCGGTCCTCGGCGGCGGCCTCCAGCACCGTGCGGGTCACCCCCGCGGTGTGCACGGCCGCGTAGTCCAGCACCACCAGCGCGTCGTCGCACCCCTTCCCGGGCAGCGGCAGGGCCGGCTTGCGGTGCCCGCGCAGGTTGACGCGCAGGCTCTCCCGGCTCCACTCGACCGCCGAGCGGGCCCGCTCGACCAGTCCGTGCAGCCGCAGCGCGCGCTGGTGCCAGGCGTCGGCCTCCTCCGCGTCCCAGCGGCTCTCGGCCAGTCCGCCGGCCACGTCCCGCAGGATGGCGTGGGCCTCCTCGGTCGCGTCCCGCAGCACGGCACGGGTGTCGCGCAGATACAGCGGCGGCCGGACCAGCGCGTTGACGGCGATGCCGACCACCGCCCCGAACAGGGCCTCGGTGAGCCGGGCCGTGGAGGTGGCGACGGTGACCGAGCCGTTGGTGAGGACGAACAGGGCGCCCGTGGCCGCGTAGATGCCCTGACTGCCCAGCCGGCGCCACTGGCCCAGCAGCATCACCAGGGGGAGTACCACGGCCATCGCGGCCACCGTGCTGTGCGTCAGCAGTCCGACCGCGGTCGCCGCGACCGTGCCGGCCGCGATCGCCGCGAGCTGTTGCAGGCCGTGCGCGATCGACCGGTACACCGTCGACTCCACCAGGACGACCGCGGTCCACGGCGCGACGAACGCGACCGGTGCCCGCAGCCACCAGCCCGCCACCGCCCACGCCACCCACGCGGCCAGCGCCGCCTTCACCGCCTGGACGGCCAGGTCCCGTTCCCGGCACGGTCCCGCGCAGGCCCGCCGCACCGCACCCACCGCGCCCGCCACGTCACGCCGCACTCCTTGCCAGGTCAGTCGTATCCCACGCACGGCGCCCCGGGTGCCACCGTTGGCGCCGCCTCATGCCACCGGGACCGGAAGAGGTCAGGTGCGGTCCGGGGCCGTCCGTGCCGCCTCGCTCCAGGCGGCCTCGCGCAGCAGGCGCAGACCGTTCAGGCCGACGAGGACCGTGGAACCCTCGTGGCCGAGGACGCCCAGCGGCAGCGGCAGCGTGCCCGCGAGGTCCCAGACGACCAGGCCGGAGATGAACACCGCCGCGATGACGAGGTTCTGCACGACCAGGCGGCGGGCGCGGCGGGACAGGGCGACGACGGCGGGCACCGCGGCCAGCTCGTCGCGCACGATCACCGCGTCGGCGGTCTCCAGTGCCAGATCGGAACCGGCGCGGCCCATCGCGACACCGGTGTGCGCGGCGGCCAGCGCGGGCGCGTCGTTGACGCCGTCCCCGACGACCAGCACCCGGCGGCCGGCGTCCTGCCGCTCCCGCACGGCGGCCACCTTGTCCTCGGGCAGCAATCCGGCCCGGACGTCATGGATGCCGACCTCGCCGGCCAGCCGGGCGGCGGCGCGCGCGTTGTCCCCGGTCAGCAGTGCCGGGCGGGCCCCGGTCAGCGCGGTGAGCGCGGCGACGGTGACGGCGGCGTCCGGCCGCAGCCGGTCCGCGACCCCGAGCACCCCGGCCGGAACGCCGTCCACCACGACCAGCACGGCGGTACGGCCACCGGTTTCGAGCCGCGCGACGAGGGACGTGGCGGCGCGGTCGGGCGCCTGCCGGGTGGTGACCGGGGAAGCGGTGGCGGGGGAGTCGTACCGGTCCGCGCGCGACGGCCCGGTCGGCGTGCCGTCGTCCGGCGTCCCGCTCGTCCCGTTCAGCAGACGGGCCGGCGCGCCCACCGCGACCGTGCGGTCCCCGACCGTGGCGGTGACGCCGACGCCCGGTGCGGACCGGAAGCCGAGGGCGGTCGGGACGGCGAGGTCACGGGCGCGCGCGGCGTCCACCACGGCCCGGGCCAGCGGGTGCTCGCTCGGATGCTCGGCCGCCGCCGCGAGCGTGAGCAGCTCCCCCTCGCCGAGACCGGCACCGGGCAGCGGTACGACGTCCGTCACCCGCGGCGTGCCCTCGGTCAGGGTGCCCGTCTTGTCCAGCGCCACCGCGTCCACCTGCCCGAGGCGTTCCATCACCACCGCCGACTTGACCAGCACCCCGTGCCGGCCCGCGTTGGCGATCGCCGACAGCAGCGGCGGCATGGTCGCGAGCACCACCGCGCACGGCGAGGCGACGATCATGAACGTCATGGCCCGCAGCAGCGACCCGGTCAGCGCGGCGCCGAAGGCGAGCGGCACCGCGAACACGGCGAGCGTCGCGGCGACCATGCCGAGCGAGTAGCACTGTTCGACCTTCTCGATGAAGAGCTGGGTCGGCGCCTTGGTCCCGGACGCCTCCTCCACCATGCGCACGATCCGGGCGATCACCGAGTCGGCGGCGTCCCGGCCGACCCGCACCCGCAGCGCGCCGGTGCCGTTGAGGGTACCGGCGTACACCTCGTCGCCGGGCTCCTTGGCGACGGGCAGCGGTTCACCGGTGATGGTGGCCTGGTCGACCTCGCTCGCCCCGTCCAGCACCCGGCCGTCGGCGCCGATCCGCTCCCCGGGCCGCACCAGCACGGTGTCGCCGACGGTGAGGTCCGCCGGCGCGACCGTCTCCTCGGTGCCGTCCGCGCGCAGCCGGGTCGCGGTGGCGGGGGCGAGGTCGAGCAGGCCGCGCACCGAGTCGGCGGTCCGGGCGGTGGCCAGCGCCTCCAGCGCCCCGGACGTGGCGAAGATGACGATCAGCAGGGCGCCGTCCATCACCTGGCCGACGGCCGCGGCACCGAGCGCCGCCACGATCATCAGCAGGTCGACGTCCAGGGTCCTGCCGGCCAGCGCCCGCAGCCCCGCGCGCGCGGGCTCCCAGCCGCCGGCCGCGTAGGCGAGCGCGTACGGCACGCCCCAGGCCCAGCCGGGCGCGCCGGTGAGCTGGAGGGGCAGGGCGAGCAGGAACAGCACCGTGGCCGCCGCCGCCCAGCGGGCCTCGGGCAGTGCGAGGACCCGGGTGCGGCGCCGGGGCGCGGCGGGCTCGGCACGGGCGGCCCCGGTGGGCAGGGGGCGGCGGTCGGCGAGGACGGAGGGCATGGCGGGGGAACCCTTCGGCGGGGTGGACGACGGGGCAGCGAGGCCCACCATACACGTACATATGAAGAACCTTTCAAGTGTCATCTGTATGATGACTGCCATGGGCCATGGAGCAACTCCCGCGCGGACGGCGGTTCCCCGTACACGCCTGGACGCTGACAGCGCCACGCGCGTGGCGACCACGCTCCAGGCCCTCGCCACTCCGTCCCGGCTCCTGATCCTGTCCCGGCTGCGCGAGGGCCCGTGCGCGGCCACCGAACTCGCCGCCGAGGTCGGCATGGAACAGTCCGCGTGCTCGCACCAGTTGCGCCTGCTGCGCAACCTCGGCCTGGTCGTCGGCCGCCGCCAGGGCCGTTCGGTGATCTACGCCCTGTACGACGGCCATGTCGCCGAACTCCTCGACCAGGCCGTCTACCACATCGAGCACCTGAGGCTCGGCCTGAGCGACGGCGCGGACGCCGGCCTGCCGGAGGAGACGCCGTCCGGCACCGCGCGGTAGGGGTTCGCCGGAAGGTCTCCGCGGGAGGGTGAGTCGGCCGATGGGCCGGGGGACGCGGAGCGCCGAAGCGGACGAGGAAGTGCTGCGCAGGGCGGAACGGGCCGCCGCCGCACGCGGATGGGGCGAGCGGACGACACACGGCGCATCGGGAGCCGGGTCACCGGTCTGGGCTGCGTGTCGCTGATGCCCGCGCTGCTCTGTCTGGTCTTCGGCGCCGGCCTCTCGACCGGCCCCTACGCCCCGGGGTGAAGGCCGCCGCCGCAGGACGCCTCGTCCCGGCGGTCGCCCTCCGGTGGCAGGTTTCCTCGTCGAGGGCCGGCTCACCCACCGGGACACCCGGCTCCACGTGTTCGCCGGGGGCGTCGTCGTGACCGTGGGCGTGGCCCGCGCCCACGCCCAGCCCGAACCGACCGTCACCGAGTGGACGGAGACCACGTCCCACGGCCGGCACAGCCACGGCCCCACCGTCCACTGGCTGTACCTGGCCGACCGGGACGGCACCCCGCCGGCCCGGATCAGCACCCGCAACCCCGCCGGCGCGGCCATCGCCCGCGCGAAGGCCGAGCGGACCGGGACCTGGCCGGCTGAACCGGTGCGGGGACGGGGCGTGCGGGCCCGCCGGCTGTCCGGCCTGGGACGAGGCGGCTGCCCGTCACCCCAGGCTCGGCGGCGTCCAGTCGGCGTGACGCAGGATCGCCCGCATCGTCGCCCGGGACGGGGCCAGGCGCAGCCCCGTGTCGCGCAGGGCGACGGCCAGGGGGTGGGACAGTCGCTGGCCGAGCCGGCCGGCCTGCCGGGCGGCTCGGGCGACCGCCTGGGCGCGGGGGCGGCGCTCGGCGTCGTACCGGGCCAGCGCCGCGCCGACCGAGGTCTCCCCGGCCAGCGCGGCGGCCAGGGTGACCGCGTCCTCCAGGGCCTGGCAGGCGCCCTGGCCGAGGTGAGGCGTCATGGCATGCGCCGCGTCGCCCAGCAGCGCCACCCGTCCCGCGCCGAACGAGGGCAAGGGCGTGGCCAGTTCGTGGATGTCGTGGTGCAGCACGGCCTCGGGCCGGGTGGCGGCCAGCAGCGCGGGGACCGGGTCGTGCCAGTCGCGGAAGCGGTGGCGGAGCATGCCGAGCGGGTCGGCGTGGCGGACCCCGGGCGGCGCGTTGAGCACCGCGTGCCACTCGGCGCGGCCGTCGGTGAACGCGATGTGCCCGAACTCGGCCCCCGCGCCCCAGGTCAGCTCGAAGTCGGTGGCCACCTCCAGCGGGCCTTCGGTGAGGGCCCGCAGCACCGTCGAACCGGCGTACACCGGACCGGGATGGTCCGGGAACAACTGCCCGCGCAGCCGGCTGTGCACGCCGTCCGCCGCGACGACCAGGTCGGCCTCCAGGACGCCGTCCCCGGCCGGCACGCCCACCCGGCCGGGGGCCGAGAGGTCGAGCGTGTCCACGGTCGCGCCGACGAGCAGGCACTCCTCGGGCAGCGCCGAGCGCAGCAGACGGTGCAGGACCGCGCGCGGGATGCCGACGATGGGGGAGCCCAGCTCACGCTCCAGCAGGGCGCCGTCCATGCGCGACAGCCACCGGCCCGCCGGGGTGCGCGTACCCCCGGTGTACTGCGGGCGCGCCGCTGCCCGGACCGCCGCGCCGACGCCCACCGCGTCCAGCGCGCGCAGCCCGTTGGCGTGCAGCGAGATGCCCGCGCCCGCGTCGGCCAGGACGGCGGCCCGCTCCACCACCCGGACCTCCCAGCCGATCCGGCGCAGGCCCAGTGCCGCGGCCAGCCCGCCGATACCGCCCCCGACCACCACCGCCGTGCCGCCCATGCCGGCCCCCTCCCGTGGGTTTCTACATCTGTAGAAGCACCCTAGCGCGCCGTTCTACGGATGTAGAAGACGGGTGTAGAAAGAGGGGGTGGCCACAGACCGACGTACTCTCCTCGCCGACACGGCGATCACCGTGCTCGCCGACAGCGGCATGCGCGGGCTGACGCATCGCGCCGTGGACCGCGCCGCCCAGCTCCCGCCCGGCACCACCTCCGCGTACTACCGCACCCGGCAGGCCCTCCTCACCGCGCTGGTCCGGCGTCTGGTGGCGCTGGACCAGGCGGAGCTGGAGGAGAGGGGCGCCGCCACGCCCGTGCCGCGGACCGCCGACGAACTGACGGCCGGCATCGCCGCGCTGGTCGCGCAGCGACTCACCGGTGAGGGGCGCCGGCGCTCCCTCGCCCGCTACGCCTGCGCCGTCGAGAGCGCGCACCAGCCGGAACTGCGCGAGATCCTCGTGCCGCGCGAGAACCAGGGGCGGCGGGTCGTGCGCGCCTTCCTCGCCGCGCAGGGCGTCGCGGACCCGGAGGAGCGCACGGTGACCCTGCTGACCTGCGTGGACGGGCTGGTCTTCGACCGTCTGGTGCACGGCGGGAGCGTCCGGGAGGAGGAGATCCGCGGCCTGGTCGCGGGCGCGCTGCGCTGAGCCGTACGACGACGGCGCCGGACCCTCCTCGGCGCTCACCGCGCGGGGGCCCGTCACGTCACGGAGGCACCGCGCGCAGCGCCCGCAGGACCGCCCAGACGACCGAGACCAGTGGGACCGCGACGACGGCGCCGATCACCCCGGCGACGATGCTGCCCGCGATGACCGACACGGCCACGACGAGCGGATGCAGCCGCACCGCCCAGCTCATCACCACCGGATGCAGCACATGCCCCTCCAACTGGCCGATCACCACGATCAGCACCAGCACGCCGGCCGCCGTCAGCGGACCCCGCCCGGCGAGCGCGACGATCGTGGCGACCCCCAGCGCCACCGGCGAGCCCACCAGCGGCACGAACGCCGCGAAGAACTCCAGCAGGGTCAGCGGCAGCGCGAGCGGCACCCGCAGCACCAGCAGGACCACCCCCACCAGGACGGCGTTGGTGGCGGCCACGATGATGATGCCGCGCGTGTAGCCCGCGAAGGTCCGCCAGGCCGCCCGTCCCGCCCGGTCCCACACGGGGCGGGCACCGCTCGGCAGCAACTGGTCCCGCGCCCAGCTCCACAGCTGCTCGCCCGAGTGCAGGAAGAAGACCGAGGCGAACAGCGCCAGCGCGGCGCCGGTGACCAGCTCCACCACCCGGCCCAGCTCGCTGACCGCGCTGCTGAGCAGAGCCGCCCGGTGTGTGGAGACGTAGTGCGTCACCTGGCGCTGGAGCCCGGCGAACGCGTCGGCACTGAGCCGGAACGGCGGCCGGTGCAGCCACTCCTCGATGCGGTGGACACCGCCCCGGAACTCGTCCGTCAGCCGGGCGGACTCACCCGCCACCGCGCTGCCCACCAGCGCGAGCAGGCCCAGCAGCAGCACCAGACTGCCCACCAGGGCGATCGCCACGCTCAGCGGCCTCGGCAGGAACCGGCTCAGCAGATCGGTCGGCGGGCGCAGTACGGACGTCACGACCAGCGCGAGGAACAGCGCGACGGCGATGAGCTGGAAGCTGCCGAGGAGGCTGAAGACGCCGTAGACGACGGCCCCGACGAGGATCAGCCGCCAGGCGTAGGCCGCGGCGACCCGCAGCCACGGCACCGTCCGCTCGGCCGGCGGCACCGGCGGCTTGGGGCGGGTCACGGACGGCGGCCGAACGGAGTACGCCGGCCGGCTGCCCGGCACCGCGCGCCCGGCCCGGCGCCCGCCGCCCGGCCGGGCCACCCGTCGGCGCGCGTCGCCCACCACCGCTCCCACCTCCGCTCCGCCCTGAGAGGCACCCCCGCTGACAGCCGGTCACCTCCACAGCACCGTAAGCACAGGACGCGGAAGGGGCGCGCCGAGCGCACCCCCGCGGTGGGAGGGCTCGCGCTCGCGCTGCTCGCGGTGCTCAGTCCGCGGCGGTACGGGCTGGACCAGGCCGGGGTCCGGCGGCTGGTGCGGTTCCGGGCGGCCCGTCGTGCACGGCACCGTCGGCCGGGGCGGGCAGGCCGTCACCGAGCACCGGGGGCTCCTCGCTCCGGCGGTAGCGGACGATCGCCTTCCCGAGCTCGATCCGTTCCGGTTCGGGAAGCGTGCCGCCCTGGGCGTAGGCCAGGATGTGCTCCGCGACCGTGCGCAGCTTGACGTTCGTGCGCTGGGAGACGTCCCGCAGCACACGCCAGGCCTCCTCCGGGGCGATCCCCCCGAGGACGACGACGGCACCGATCGCCTGGTCGATCACGGCGTGCGAGGTCACGGCGCGCTGAAGCTGCCGGTTCTCTTCCTGCAATCGGTGGTACTCCGACGTCAGCTCGGTGGCCGAGAGCAGGACCAGCGGCTGGTGCCGGGAGAGGGCGAAGAAGGCCATGGAGCACCTTTTCGGGTGGGGGGCGTCACTGCTACGCCTGCCCCCGGTGGGCGCTTGCACACGCATTGAACCAGCCCCGCGCACCCCGGTCACGCTGTGCGCGCGGTGCGGCGCACCCCGCCCAGGACACCCGCCACCCGGCGCCGTCCCGACGGCTGCGAGCCGGCCCCTCGTGGGCCCGGTTCCCCGTCGGCCCGCTGCTCGTCACTCGGTGTGGTCCCGGCTCCCGGCCGGCCCGGCCCCGCCCGCGACTGCTCCGGCACCTGGGTCAGTCCGACCTCCCGGTGTCCTGGACCGCGCGCTCCACCGGCAGCAGTTCGCGGATGTCGGCCGGCAGTGCCCCGTCCATCCGCTCGGTCAGCTCCGGCGCGAGGGCGGCGTCGAGTACCTCCATCACGGCGGCGGCCTCCCGCAGCGCCGTCTCCTCGTCGGTGCCGGCCCGGACGGCGACGCGTCCGGCGAACGCCGTCAGCCCGAACCGCTCGGCCGCCGTACCGGAGTCCGGCCCGGCGGACGCGTCGACCGCCTCCCGCATGGCCGCCGCCATGTCCGGCGGGAGCTGGGCGGCCACATGCCGGGCCAGCCCGGCCGGCAGCCGTTCCGCCAGCGTGGCCACGACCGCGTGCGCGGCCCGCTCGGCCGTCCCCCGGTCGGGCAACTGGGCCAGCGCCTGCACCTTTCCGATCATCTCGTCGTGCCGCATGAGACCGGTCCCTTCCGCACGAAGTGCCGACGGTACGCCCGCCCGTCCCCCGGCGTAGCGGCACCGGGCGAGTACCCCGCACCTGCCGGACTACGAGCGGCCGTCACCGCCGCGGTCCGGCCTCAGCTCTCCGTGGTCCGCTGGGTCCACGTCCACGCGTACTGGAGCCAGTCCGCCACGGTCAGCGCGCCGAAGCCCCCGCACACCAGCCGGGTGAGCCGGGGCGACGCCGCGTAGGAGCACACCAGCGCCCCGGTGGTCCAGGCGGCGACGCAGAACGGGCAGGACACCAGGTCACCGACCGCGCGCCGGAGGCCGTCGCCGCGGGGCTCGTCCATGACCTCGCTCGCCTCGCCCTCGTCCGCGCGCCGGGTGAACGGCGCCCGCAGAAAGCTGGTGATCTTGTCCTTGGCCAGGACCCGCGACGTCTTGTACGCGGCGGCGCCCAGCAGCGCGACGTCCCAGGGCGGCACCTGCTGCGGCAGACGGACACCCCGGCGCCGGGCCAGCAGCGCGAAGGTGCCGGTGCCCGCCAGGAACACGGAGGCGAGGGCGGCATAGCCCCCCAGGGGGACCTCGTCCTGGTCGTCGTAGCGTGCGGCGTCCGTGGCCATGCGATCTCCCAGCCTCGCGGTGCGTCTTGCGCCCTGCCCAGGGCGCGCAACGAGTTCCCCGGTCGGTGGTGCCGACACGTGACGTTCCGGTCCGCGGGGAGTATCGTATTCATCGACTGATGAATTACTGCTCTCGACGAGGAAGGGCAGAACCGCCATGGAAAAGACCACCTGCTGTGTCGTGGGGGGCGGCCCCGCGGGCATGGTGCTCGCCCTGCTGCTGGCCCGGGCCGGGATCGCGGTGACCGTGCTGGAGAAGCACGCCGACTTCCTGCGCGACTTCCGCGGCGACACGGTCCACCCGTCGACCCTGGCGCTGCTGGACGACCTCGGTCTGGCCGGGGAGTTCGCCCGGCTGCCGCAGCGCCGGGTCCGCACCGTCCAGCTGCCGCTGGGCACCGGCCGCTCGCCGGTCACCGTGGCGGACCTCTCCACGCTGCCCGGCCCCCACAACTACGTGGCGATGGTGCCCCAGTGGGACCTGCTCGACCTCCTCGCCGACCAGGCCCGCCGCGAGCCGTCCTTCGAGCTGAGGACGAACACGGAGGCCACCTCCTTCATCGTCGAGTCCGGACGGGTCACCGGGGTGCGCTACCGCGGCTCCGACGGCCGCACCGGCGAACTGCGCGCCCTCCTCACCGTCGCCTGCGACGGACGCGGATCACTGGCCCGCGCCCTGCCCGAACTGGGCCTGCACCACTTCACCTGCCCGATGGACGCCTGGTGGTTCCGCCTGCCGCGGCGCGAAGGCGACCCGAGCGGGCTCGTCGGCGGCGCCGGTGAGGGCTTCCTCACCGCGATGATCGACCGCGGTGACTACTGGCAGTGCGCCGCGCTCATCCCCAAGGGCACCGACGCCGAGCGCCGCGCCGCCGGCCTGGACCGCTTCCTCGCCGCCTTCGCCGAGGCCGTCCCCTGGATCGCCGGCCGGACGCACACCCTGCGCTCCTGGGACGACGTCAAGCTCCTCGACGTCCACCTGGACCGGCTGCGCCGCTGGCACCGCCCCGGTCTGCTGTGCATCGGCGACGCCGCGCACGCCATGTCCCCGGTCTTCGGCATCGGGATCAACCTCGCCGTGCAGGACGCCGTGGCCACCGCCCGCCACCTGGTCGGGCCCCTGCGCCGGGGCACCGTGGGGCTGCGTGACGTACGCGGTGTGCAGCGCCGCCGCCGTCCCACCACGGTCGTCACCCAGGCGCTGCAACGGGCGGCCCACGCCCGCGTCATCGCGCCGGTCCTGAGCGGCCGGCCGCCCCTGGGCGGCGCGCAGCGGGCCCGGCGCCTCGCGGGCCTGCTCGGCGACGCGCCGTGGCTGCGCCGCCTCCCCGCCTACTTCATCGCCTACGGCGCCCTCCGGGAGCGCCCGCCGGAGGAGGCGGTGCGCCGGCGGACGGCGGGGGGACGCCCCCGGTGAGCGCGTGGGGCGCGAGCGGGTTCTCCCGGCGAGTGGGTCACGTCACATATGACCTGGTACGCACCCCCTCCCGGCCGTGCCCGGCGCGGGGCTACCGTGGCGGGGAGCCCCTGTACCCCCTCGCACCTCGGACGGCCCGGCTGTGCTCACTGATCTGTCCCCCCTGATAGCCGCGACGGCACGCTGGCTGACGGTCGCCTACCCGCCGTGCGGCGGCGCGCTGGCCTCCGCGCTGTGCGAGGCGCAGGCCCGGCAGGCCGTGACGGTCGCCGCCTGGCTGCGGTACCCCACGGCGATCGACGCCGGCCTCGTCACCCTGGCGGGCCCCGGAGGCGCGGCCCGCCTCGACTGGATCGCCGGCGCCGAGCGGGCCGGCGAGCACCCGGCCGAGGACTGGGCCTGGCGCACCTGGGTGGACGAGGTCGTGGCCAGCTGGGCCGCCGCCCTGCTGACCGACCCCGAGCTGGCCGAGCTGGCCGTCGCCGCACTCGCCGGGAGCGAGCACGCCGCGACGCCGACCGAGTTCCGCCGGCTGCTCACCCCCGACGACGGCGACCGCGGCGCGGCGGCCCTGCTGCGCCACCCCGACCTGCTGTGGCCGGTGGCCGAGCTGCACCACGACCAGCTCGTGGACCGCCTCGCCCCCGGGGAGACCCTCGCGGCCTGAGACGGCGGGGCCGGCTCGCCGGCACCGTACGACACCGGCCGGGCCCCGGTGTCATGCGCCCCGCCCAGGGGTACTCGCGCAGCCGATGCGGGAGCCGCCCGTCGCGGGAAGGGCCCGGCCATGACCTTCAAGAACCCCGTCCAACGCGGCGGCCCGCGCCGCGGCCGGTTCGAGCAGCTCGCCGAATACGCCTCGAACTTCACCAGCTCACCGCTGTTCTTCCTGTTCTGCCTGCTCTTCGTCAGCTTCTTCGTCGCCTCCCACGTCGCCCAGCTGCCGCTTGAGGTGCTGCTCCTCGCGGGCGAGTCCATGACGGCGGTCACCCTGCTGCTCCTGGCCCTGCTGAAGAACTCCGAGATGCGCGCCGAACACGCGATCCAGCGCAAGCTCGACGCGATCGCCGCCGCCCTGCTGGAGGCGCACCAGGACAACCGGAGCCAGGCCTTCGAGGATCTGCGGAATGCCATCCGGATGGAGGAAGAGACCTGACCGGGGCCGGCGAAACGCCGCAGCGGTCCTTCCCGGCACCCGGGCGAGCGACGACCATGCCGTGTCATGAACATTCTGCTCGTCGCCAGCGCGTTCAACAGCCTCTCCCAGCGCCTGTACGCCGAACTGTCGGACCTCGGGCACCAGCCGGACGTCGTGCTCGCCGCGCAGGGCCCCGACCCGGTCCGGGCCGCCGTGCGCGAGCTGCGCCCCGACCTGATCGTCGCGCCGATGCTCAGGACGGCCCTGCCCGAGGACGTGTGGCGGGAGCACACCTGCCTGATCGTGCACCCCGGCCCGCCGGGTGACCGGGGCCCGTCCTCGCTGGACTGGGCCATCGCCGACGGGGCCGAGCAGTGGGGCGTGACCGTGCTCCAGGCCGAGGCGGCGATGGACGCGGGCCCGGTCTGGGCGGCCGAGCCGTTCCCCGTACCCCCCGTCGGCAAGAGCGACCTCTACCGCAACGAGGCCTCCGACGCAGCCGTCACCGCCGTCCTGACGGCCGTACGGCGCTACGCCGACGGCGCGTACAAGCCCCTGCCGCAGACCGACGAGTCGGTCACCGTCGTCTGGCGCGACAGCTTCCGGCAGCAGCGGCGGCGGATCGACTGGGAGCACGACGACACCGACACGGTCCTGCGCAAGCTCCGCGGCGCCGACTCCCAGCCCGGCGTCCTGGACGAACTCCTCGGCCACGAGGTGTTCCTGCACGGCGGGCACCCCGAGGACGAACTGCGCGGCCGTCCCGGCGCCCTGCTGGCCCAGCGCGCGGGCGCCGTCTGCCGGGCCACCCGCGACGGCGCGGTCTGGATCCCGGAACTGCGCCCCCGCAGGAACTCCGGCGACCCGGCGCCTTTCCGCCGCCCGGCCGCCTCGGTCCTCGCCGCGTACCGGCCCGGCCTCGCCCTCCCGGAGGTCCCGGCCCCACCGGACCTCCCGCCCGGCCGGCGCACCTGGACCGACATCCGCTACCGGCAGCACGGCGACACCGGCTTCCTCGCCTTCTCCTTCCCAGGCGGCGCGATGAGCACCGACCAGTGCCGCAGACTGCTCGCCGCCTACACCGAGGCGCTCACCCGCCCCACCCGCGTCCTCGTCCTCGGCGGCACCCGCGACTTCTTCTCCAACGGCATCCACCTGAACGTCGTCGAGGCGGCCCCCGACCCGGCCCAGGAGTCCTGGACCAACCTCAACGCCATGGACGACCTCGTGGAGGCCGTGCTGCGCACCACCGACCGGCTGGTGGTCGCCGCGCTCGGCGGCAACGCGGCGGCCGGCGGCGCCATGCTGGCCCTCGCCGCCGACCAGGTGTGGTGCCGCACCGGCGTCGTCCTCAACCCGCACTACCGGCGCATGGGCCTGTACGGCTCCGAGTTCTGGACGTACACCCTGCCGCGCCGCGTCGGCCCGGATGAGGCCGAGCGGCTGACGACCCAGGCCCTGCCGGTCAGCGCCGCGACCGCCGCACGGCTCGGCCTCGTCGACCGGCTGGTGCCGGCCGCGCCGCGGGACTTCACGGCCGAGGTCGAGCGACTGGCGACCGGGCTCGCCGCCGCCCCGGACCTGGACCGGCGGATCGCCGCCAAGGCCGCGGCCCGCGCCGCCGACGAGCGGGAACGGCCCCTCGCCCGCTACCGGGAGGCGGAACTGGCCCGCATGCACGCCCTCTTCTTCGACCCCGAGGCCCCGTACCACGCCCTGCGTGCGGCCTTCGTCCGCAAGGCCCCGGGCGGCTCCGCCCGGCCCCTCGCCCCGGCCGCCGGAGGCACCCGATGACGCCGCGCCTGCTGGTGGCCGGCGTCGGCAACATCTTCCTCGCCGACGACGCCTTCGGCCCCGAGGTGATCCGCGCACTGGAACACCGCCCGCTGCCGCCCGGGGCACGGGTCCACGACTACGGCATCCGCGGCCTGGACCTCGCCTACGACCTGCTGTCCGGCTGCGCCACCGCCGTCCTCGTCGACGCGGCCCCGCGCGGGCACCGCCCCGGCACCCTCTCCCTGATCGAGGCCGAACCCCCCGACGGGACCGTCGCGCCCGAGGCCCACGGCATGGACCCGGCGAAGGTGCTGGCCCTGGCCGCCCACCTGGGGGACGAGCCCCTGCCCAGGGTCCTCGTCCTCGCCTGCGAACCCGGCGTCCTGCCGGGCGGCGACGACCTCCTCCCCGGTCTCAGCGCGCCGGTGCGGGAAGCCGTCGACCGGGCCGTCGACGCGCTGCACGCGCTCGTGCCCGCCCTCCTCACCGACCCCGCCGGCCCCCTGCCCCCGTTGGGCTGCCCGGTGGAATCCGGGACCCCGCACCCGGCTGCGCTGCCCGGCACGGCGCCCCAGGCGGCCGAAGATCGGTGAGACCCCCGGGCCGCACCGGACGCGGCCCGGACACCACCGCACCCGAGGAGCAGCGCCCATGTGCCGGTCCGACGTCAAACAGGCCGTCCTGGCGAAGAACGACGGCCTGGCCGCGAGTCTGCGCGACGACCTCGCCCGGCAGGGCGTCACCCTGGTCAACCTGCTGTCCAGCCCGGGCAGCGGCAAGACCGAACTCCTCGCCCGGGTGCTGGCCCGCGCCGGGGAGCGGGGCGTCCCGGTGGCCGCGCTCACCGCGGACCTCGCGACCGAGAACGACGCCGTCCGGCTCGCCCGGTCCGGCGCGCCCGTCCAGCAACTGCTCACCGACGGGCTGTGCCACCTGGAGGCCCGCCAGGTCGGCGCCCGGCTGACCGGCTGGCTGCCGCCGGACACCTCGGTGCTGTTCGTGGAGAACGTCGGCAACCTGGTCTGCCCCGCCGCGTACGACCTCGGGGAGACCCTGCGGATCGTGCTGATGGCGGTCACCGAGGGCGAGGACAAGCCGCTGAAGTACCCGACCGCGTTCGGCTCCGCCCACCTCGTCGTGATCACCAAGACCGACCTCGCCGGACCGGCCGGCTTCGACGAGAGCCTCTTCCACGAGAACGTGCACCAGGTCAACCCGGGCGTGGAGATCATCCGCTCGTGCGCCCGCACCGGCACCGGCGTCGGCGCCCTGCTCGACCGCGCCCTCGCCGCCCGCGACGGCGCCCCGCCGCACCGCCCCCCGCTCGCCCCGCACCCGCACCACCACCCCGCCTCCGCCCCCACCTCGTGACCGCGCCCGTCACCCGCCCGGTCCGCCGCCGGATCACCGTGCGCGGCACGGTCCAGGGCGTCGGCTTCCGGCCCTACGTGCACCGGCTGGCCGCCGGGCTCGCGCTGACCGGGTTCGTGAGCAACACCGCGGACGGCGTCCTCATCGAGGTCGAGGGCCCGCCGGACGACGTGGACCGGTTCGCCGGCCGGCTGACCGAGCAGCCGCCACCGCTCGCGACCGTGACCGGCGTCGGCTGCGAGGACGTCCCCGCCACCGGCGCCACCGGCCCCTTCACCATCCGCCCCACCGAGCGCTCCCCGGGCCGCACCCAGCTCCCGCCCGACACCGCGACCTGCGCCGACTGCCTGCGCGAACTCGCCGACCCAGGCGACCGCCGGCACCGCCACCCCTTCGTCACCTGCACCCACTGCGGCCCCCGCTTCACCATCGCCACCGGGATGCCGTACGACCGGCCGGCCACCACCATGGCCGGCTTCCCGATGTGCCCCGCCTGCGCCCGCGAGTACGGCGACCCGGCCGACCGGCGCTTCCACGCCCAGCCCGTCGCCTGCCCCGACTGCGGCCCGCGCCTCACCCTCGTCCCGGCCGCGGGCCTCGGCGTCCGCCCGGCCCGGGACGCGCAGGCCCTCGCGACGGCACGGGCGCTGCTCGCCGCCGGGCGCATCGTCGCCGTCAAGGGCGTCGGCGGCTACCACCTGGCCTGCGACGCGACCGACGCCCGGGCCGTCGCCACCCTGCGCCGCCGCAAGGAGCGGGGCGGCAAGGCCCTCGCCGTGATGTGCGCCGACCTGGAGACGGCGGAACGCCTCGCGGTGCTCTCCGCCGCCGAACGGACCGCGCTCACCAGCGCCCGCCGCCCCATCGTCCTGCTGCGCCGCCGCACACCCCCGGACGGCGTCCGCCTCGCCGACCAGGTCTGCCCGGACAGCCCGCACGTCGGCCTGCTGCTGCCCTACACCCCCGTGCACACCCTGCTCCTCGGCCTGCCCGGCGACCCACCCGGCCCCCGGGTCCTGGTCATGACCAGCGGCAACCGCTCCGGCGAGCCCATCGTCACCGACGACGCCGAGGCCCTGACCCGGCTGGCCGGACTCGCCGACGCCTGGCTCACCCACGACCGGCCCATCGCCTCCCCCTGCGACGACTCCCTGCTGCGCGTCCGGCCCGACGGCACCGAACAGGTCCTGCGCCGCTCCCGCGGCTACGTCCCCCGCCCCCTGCGCCTCCCGCTCCCGGTCCGCCCCACCCTCGCCACCGGCGGCGACCTGAAGAACGCGCTGTGCCTGGGGGAGGGCGACCAGGCCTGGTTCGGGCCGCACATCGGCGACCTCGGCGACCTGGCCGGCCTCGCCGCAGCGGAACGCGCCGAACGGCACCTCACCCTCCTCACCGGGGTCACCCCCCGGCTGGCCGCCGCCGACCGCCACCCCGGCTACCACTCGACCCGCCGGGCCGCCCGGCTCGGCCTGGGCGAGCCGGTGCTGGTCCAGCACCACCACGCCCACATCGCCTCGGCGATGGCCGAACACGGTCTCGACGGCCGTACACCCGTGATCGGCGTCGCCTTCGACGGCACCGGCTACGGCGACGACGGCACGGTGTGGGGCGGCGAGATCCTGCTCGCCGACTACACCGGCTACCGCCGCCTGGCCCGGCTGACCCCCGCCCCGCTGCCCGGCGGCGACACCGGCGTCGCCAACCCCTGCCGGCTCGCCCTGGCCCGGCTGTGGGCGGCGGGACTGCCGTGGGAACCCGGACTGCCGAGCGTCGAGGCGTGCACCGAGACCGAACTCGCCGTGTTACGGCAGCAGTTGACGCGCGGACTGGCCTGTGTGCCGACCTCCGGCATGGGCCGGCTCTTCGACGCCGTGTCCTCCCTCGTGGGGCTGTGCCACCGCGCCGGCTACGAGGCACAGGCGGCGCTGGAACTGGAGGCGGCGGCGCTGAAGGCATGGGACGCGGACAACGGCGCCTACCCGTTCGGCCTCACCCCGCTGTCCGGCATCGGGGGCGTGACCCCGTGGCGCCGGTCGCCCGGCCGGCGGATCCCGGCGGCCGGCTGGGAGATGAACCCGGCCCCCGTCCTGCGCGCCCTGCTGCGCGACCGGGCCCGCCACACCCCCGTTCCCGTCCTGGCCGCCCGCTTCCACCGGGGCGTCGCCCGGGCGGTGGCGCACCTGTGCCGCCGGACCCGGGCACGGACCGGCCTCACCACCGTCGCCCTCACCGGCGGCGTCTTCGCCAACGCCCTGCTGGAGGAGGAGACCGCCGCGCTGCTCACCACGGCCGGCCTCACCGTCCTCCGGCACGGCGAAGTCCCCCCGAACGACGGCGGTCTGGCACTCGGCCAGCTGATGGTCGCGGGAACAGCAGCCCACCACGAGACGGAGTGACCCATGTGTCTGGCAGTGCCCGGCAAGGTCGTGTCCATCGACCACCGTGCCGACCCGCTCACCGGCCTGATCGACTTCGGCGGCGTACAGAAACAGGCGTGCCTGGAGTACCTGCCCGACATCCAGGTGGGGGAGTACGTCATCGTCCACGTCGGTTTCGCGCTCCAGCGCCTGGACGAGGAGTCGGCCCGCGCGTCCCTGGAGCTGTTCGGTCAACTGGGGCTGCTGGAAGAGGAGTTCGGTGACGCCTGGGAGCAGGCGGCACGGCAGGAGAGCGGGACGGAGACCCGGTGAAGTACATCGACGAGTTCAACGACCCCGGTCTGGCGCGCCGGCTGCTGGACGAGATCCACGCCACGGTCACCCGGCCCTGGGCCCTGATGGAGGTCTGCGGCGGCCAGACCCACTCCATCATCCGCCACGGCATCGACCAACTCCTGCCCGAGAAACTGGAGTTGATCCACGGCCCCGGCTGCCCGGTGTGCGTGACCCCCCTCGACGTCATCGACAAGGCCCTGGAGATCGCCGCGCGCCCCGACGTCGTCTTCTGTTCCTTCGGGGACATGCTGCGCGTGCCCGGAACCGACCGCGACCTGTTCCGGGTCAAGGGCGAGGGGGGCGACGTACGGGTCGTCTACTCACCGCTGGACGCCGTGGAGCTGGCCCGCAGACACCCCGACCGGCAGGTCGTGTTCTTCGCCATCGGCTTCGAGACGACCGCCCCCGCCAACGCCATGGCCGTCCACCAGGCCCGCCGCCTGGGCCTGGCCAACTTCAGCCTGCTGGTGTCGCACGTGCGGGTCCCCCCGGCGATCGAGGCCATCATGGCCGCCCCCGCCTGCCGGGTGCGGGGCTTCCTCGCCGCCGGGCACGTGTGCAGCGTGATGGGCACCGCCGAGTACCCGGACCTCGCCGCCCGGCACCGCGTCCCGATCGTCGTCACCGGCTTCGAACCGCTGGACATCCTCGAAGGCGTCCGGCGGGCCGTCCACCAGCTGGAACGCGGCGAGCACCGGGTGGAGAACGCCTACCCCCGCGCCGTGCGCGACCAGGGCAACCCGGCGGCCGTCCGCATGATCGAGGAGGTCTTCGAGGTCACCGACCGCAACTGGCGGGGCATCGGCAGCATCCCGGCCAGCGGCTGGCGGCTGTCCGAGGCGTTCCGCGCGTACGACGCCGAGCACCGGTTCGACGTCACCGGCATCCGCACCGAGGAGCCCGCCGTGTGCCGCGCCGGCGACGTCCTGCAAGGGCTGATCAAACCCACCGAGTGCGCGGCGTTCGGCACGACGTGCACCCCGCGCACCCCGCTCGGCGCCACCATGGTCTCCAGCGAGGGCGCCTGCGCGGCCTACTACCTGTACCGCAGGATGACCGACAGCCCGGCACCACAGGGATCCCGTATCCCGCGCGAGGAGATGAACCCCGTTGGCTGACCTCGCCACCACGGACACCGCCCCCGTCGACCCCGCGAACTGGACCTGCCCCGCACCCCTGCGCGACCAGCCGGTCGTCGTCATGGGCCACGGCGGAGGCGGCGCCCTGTCGGCGGAACTGATCGAGCAGGTCTTCGCCCCCGCCTACGGCAACCCCACGCTCGCGGCGCTCACCGACTCGGCCGTCCTCGGCCTCGGCGGCGCCCGGCTCGCCTTCTCCACCGACTCCTACGTCGTACGCCCCCTGTTCTTCCCCGGCGGCAGCCTCGGTGACCTCGCCGTCAACGGCACGGTCAACGACCTGGCGATGAGCGGGGCCCGGCCCACCCACCTCTCCGCGGCCTTCATCTTGGAGGAGGGCGTGGAACTGGCCGTCGTCGAGCGTGTCGCCCGCGCCATGGGCGACGCGGCCCGGGCCGCCGGCGTCACCATCGCCACCGGCGACACCAAGGTGGTCGATTCCGGGCACGGCGACGGCGTCTACGTCACCACCGCCGGCGTCGGCCTGGTCCCCGACGGGGTCGACATCCGCCCGCAGCGCGCCCGGCCCGGCGACGCCGTCCTCGTCAGCGGACCGATCGGCCGGCACGGGGTGGCCGTCCTGAGCGTCCGCGAGGGCCTGGAGTTCGGCGTCGAGATCACCTCCGACACCGCACCGCTCGCGGACCTGGTGGCCGCCATGCTGGCGGTCACCCCGGACATCCACGTGCTGCGCGACCCCACCCGGGGCGGCCTCGGCGCGTCCCTCAACGAGATCGCCCGCGCCTCCGGCACCGGCGTACGGCTGCGGGAGCGGGCCGTGCCGGTCCCGGAGGAGGTCGCGAACGCCTGCGGCTTCCTGGGCCTCGACCCGCTGTACGTCGCCAACGAGGGCCGGCTCGTCGCCTTCGTGCCCCCCGAGCACGCCGAGGCCGTCCTGGCGGCCATGCGCGCCCACCCGCAGGGCACGGGCGCCGCCCTCATCGGCGAGTGCGTCGCGGAGCACCCCGGCATGGTCGTCGTCGCCACCGGCCTCGGCGGCACCCGGGTGCTGGACCTGCCGCTCGGCGAGCAGCTGCCCCGGATCTGCTGAGACCGCCCCCGGCCCCGCCGTCAGGCCGGGGCCGGGACCGGCTGCACGTCCGTGATCTCCAGCTCCCGGCCACCGCGCAGCTCCTGCGAGGGCCGGTCGCAGCGCGGGCACCAGAAGAACGGCGGCATGCCGACCTCGAACTCCTCGGCACACCCGGCGCACCAGGCCCGCGCCGTCACCTGCTCCACGACCAGCCGGGCCCCCGCGAGCGCCGTGCCGTCGCGGGCCACCTCGAAGGCGAAGTGCAGCGCGTCCGGCACGACACCGGCCAGCTCCCCGACCCGGACGGTCACCGACGCCACGCCGGCCGCACCGTCCGCGCGGGCGATCTCCGCCGCCTGTTCCACGATCGCGGTCGCGATCGACAGCTCGTGCACGGCCGGCTCAGCGCGGACGCTTGGCGCCGGACCGCAGATCGATCATGCGCCAGATGCGCACCTCCCGGACGATGCCCGGCAGTTCGAGCACGAGCAGCCCGAGCGCGAGGGCGCCGAGCGCGACACCCTGCGCGATCAGCACACGCTGTGCCGTCGTCCCCGTCCGCGCCGGCGCGCCCGCCCTTCCCGCCGGCCGCATCCTCATCGCGAAGCCCTTGTGCTGTCTCATCCTGTTCCTCATCCCGGGGAGATGTTCGGCATGATCTTCATGATGGCGTTGTGCCGCTTCCAGTGGATCCCGGTGGAACGGCGCGCGTCGGAGGTGCCGTCCTCGTGGTGTCCGGTCTGGTGCTTGTACGGCCCCCTGTTGCCCTGGTGCAGCCCGCGCACATGCACCGGTGTGTCGGGCTTCGCCTGGGGGCGGCCCACTCGGATGGCGCTCATCGCTGTCGTCCTCTCGTCCTCAGGCCCTCACGACCGCTCGGTGAGCTCCGTGAAGAACCGCTCCACGGCCGGCCAGACCCGGCCGCCTCCGGCGAGGCCGCGCCACTCCCGGCGGACCAGCGCGACCATCCGGAAGCAGTCGTCCACCGGCACGATCCAGTGGTGGTCCAGGCCCCGCACGGTGTTCACCAACAGAGCCTCCACCTCGGGCGCCATGGTCGCCAGCGGAGGACACGCCGCGCACATCCGAGCCCAGCGGTCCGCCTCCACCTCCCAGCGCATCGCCCCGGCCGGACTCGGCCCCTGTGCGGTGACCGTGCCGTCCGCGCGCGGCACGAAGAACACCAGCCCGACCGGCACCCCGAGCGGCCCGGTGTCCACCGGGGCCAGCCGCACCCGGCGGCTCGGCACCAGCAGGTACCGTCCGCCGCCCGCACCCTCGCCGGCGAACAGCACCGCGCACGCCCCGCAGGCGCACAGCAGTTCCTCGCGGTCGGCGGCGTACAGATGGCGGTGCTGCTCCGGCACGGCTTGCGCGCACAGGTCGCACCGCTCGGGGCCGTCCCGCCCGGCGGCCGAGCGGATGACCCGGGCCAGCGCCCCGTCCGCCCTCACCGCGCCTCCCGCACCAGCAGCGAGTCCAGCGGCACGAAGGCGGGGGCGGCCGGTGCGGACAGCTGCTCGACCGCCGTCAGCTCGGGGGCGGCCGTCAGTACGGCCTCCCGTACGGCGTCGGCGACCGTCGGCCCGCCGCCGCAGCCGGACCCGCAGCCACTCGCCTCGGTGACCCGCACCCGGGCCACCTGCCCGTCGACACCGACCAGTTCGACGTCGCCGCCGCGCTCGCGCACCGCCGGCCGCAGCCGGTCGACGGCGCGCTCGGCCCGCCGCGCGGGCGGCTCGGGGTGCAGGTCGTGCAGCACCAGCAGATGCCCGAGCAGCTCGTCCTCGGCGAGCCGTGCGGCCGGCTGCGCACCTGCCAGGTCGAGCATCCGGGCCAGTGCCTCGCCGTAGATCTCGGTCAGCACCCGCACGGCCTCCACGGCGGTGGCCGCCGCGGGGCCGGGCGCGGACTCCAGCCCGGCCAGCAGCTCGTCCAGCCGGGCCAGCCGCGCCTCGACGGCCGGGTCCGCGAGCCGGCCGGCGTCAGCCATGGTTCGCCCCGTACGTCGGCGAGTGCACGGTGGACAGCGTCCTGCCCTTGCCCATGTACATGTGCACCCCGCACGGCAGACAGGGGTCGAAGCTGCGCACGGTGCGCATGATGTCGACGCCCTTGAAGTCGTCGGGGCCGTTCTCCTCGAAGATCGGCTGGCCCTGGACGGCGTCCTCGTACGGGCCCGGGGTGCCGTAGATGTCGCGCGGGCTGGCGTTCCACGGGGTGGGCGGGTACGGGTGGTAGTTGGCGATCTTCTGGTCCCTGATCACCAGGTGGTGCGAGAGGACACCGCGCACCGCCTCGTGGAAGCCGCAGCCGATCGCCTCGTCCGGCACCTCGAAGTTCTCGAAGATCTTCGTCTCGCCGGCCCGCAGCAGCTCCATCGACTCCTCCAGGAACTGAAGGGCCATGGCGGCGGCGTAGGCGACGAAGTAGGGCCGGGCGCGGTCCCGTTCGATGGTGTTGCTCCACTGGGGGATGCGCCACTCCAGGGTGGTCTCCGGCAGCTCCTCCCCCCTGGGCAGGGAGATGCGCACGCTGTCGCCGGTGGCCTTGACGTACGGCGTGTCGACCAGGGCGCTCAGCGCGGTCGACCACAGCCGGGCGAGCGGGCCGCCGCCGGTGTCCAGTGCCAGGTGCTGACCGGTCTCGGGGTGGTACCAGCGCGGGCTCATCACCCAGCTGTAGTTGCCGGCGAAGTCCCGCTTCTGCGGCACCGGGACGGTGGTCTGGTTCCACGGGTGCCGCATGTCGACGGGGTTGCCCAGCGGGTCGTGGGTCACGAACGGCTGCTCGTTGACCCAGTCGTCGTAGAAGGAGCTGCCCAGCAGGACGCGCAGGCCGAGGTTGATGTCGATCAGGTTGTTGGTGACCAGCTTGCCGTCGACGATGATGCCGGGGGTGACGTACATCGCCTTGCCCCAGCGGTTCATGTTCTCGTACCGGTAGTCGACCACGTCCGGGTTCTGCCAGGCGCCCCAGCAGCCCAGCATGATGCGGCGCCTGCCGACCTCCTCGTAGCCCGGCAGGGCCTCGTAGAAGAAGTCGAAGACGTCGTCGTTCATCGCCACCGCCTTCTTCACGAAGTCGATGACGCGCATCAGCCGGGCGAGGTAGTCGGTGAAGGTGTTCGGCTGCGGCATCGTGCCGACGCCGCCCGGGTACAGCGTGGAGGGGTGGACGTGCCGCCCCTCCATCAGGCAGAACATCTCCCGGGTGACCCGGCTGACCTTCAGCGCCTCCTTGTAGACCTCGCCCTCGAAGGGGTTGAAGGCCCGCATGATGTCGGCGATCGTCCGGTAGCCGTGGATGTCCCCGCGGGGCGCGTCGGTGCGCTCGGCGCGGGCCAGCACACCGGGGTTGGTGGCCTTGACCATCGCCTCGCAGAAGTCCACGAAGACCAGGTTGTCCTGGAAGATCGTGTGGTCGAACATGTACTCGGCCGCTTCGCCGAGGTTGGTGATGTTCTCGGCCATCCGCGGCGGCTTGACGCCGTAGGCCATCTGCTGGGCGTAGTTGGAGCAGGTGGTGTGGTTGTCGCCGCAGATGCCGCAGATCCGGGAGGTGATGAACCCGGCGTCGCGCGGGTCCTTGCCCTTCATGAACACCGAGTAGCCCCTGAAGAGCGACGAGGTGCTGTGGCACTCCACGACTTCCTGGTTGGCGAAGTCGATCTTCGTGTAGATGCCGAGGTTGCCGATGATCCGGGTGATCGGGTCCCAGGACATGTCCACGATCTGCGCGGGCTTGCGCCCCGTGACCCGGGCCGGGTCCTCGGTGGTCGTCATGTCGCTTCCTGCCCCTCGTTCGTCGTAGGCGTGGGTGGGTGCCGGCGCTCAGGCACGCCAGTGCGGGTCGTAACCGGTGGTCAGTTCCGGTCCGGTGTGGTGCCACTTGGGTTCGCGGTTCACCGCGACGCTGGTCAGACCACGCAGCCGCCGGATGACGGCGCCGTACGGCTTGAGCAGCGCGGACGACAGGGCTCCGCCGGTCGGCTCGTCCATGAACGGCATGAACGCGTCCGGGAAGCTCGGCATGGTGCAGCCGATGCAGATGCCGCCGACGTTCGGGCAGCCGCCGATGCCGGCCATCCAGCCGCGCTTGGGCACGTTGCAGTTCACGACCGGCCCCCAACAGCCGCTCTTCACCAGGCACTTGGGGGAGTTGTAGTCCTTCGCGAAGTCCGCCTGCTCGTAGTACGCGGCCCGGTCGCAGCCCTCGTGCACCGTCTTGCCGAACAGCCACTGCGGACGCAGCATGTGGTCCAGCGGGGGCGGCGGCGCGGCACCGGCCGCGTGGTAGAGCACCCAGATGAGGGTCTCCATGAAGTTCTCCGGCTGGATCGGGCAGCCCGGCACGTTCACCACCGGCAGCGCGCCCTGCGACCTGAAGTCCCAGCCCAGATAGTCCGCGAGGCCCATGCAGCCGGTGGGGTTGCCCGCCATGGCGTGGATGCCGCCGAACGTGGCACAGGTGCCGGCGGCCACCACCGCCCAGGCCTTGGGCGCCAGTTGGTCGATCCACCAGTTGAGGGTCTGCGGCTCGCCCGTGTCCGGGTCGTTGCCGAACGACGTCCAGTAGCCGCCGCCCTCGATGATGTTCTGGTTCGGGACCGAACCCTCGATGACGAGGATGAACGGCGACAACTCCCCGCGCGCCGCCGCCCGGTACGGAGCGAGGAAGTCCTCGCCGCCCAGGCTGGGGGAGAGGACCTTGTTGACCAGGTTCACTCTCGGCAGGCCCGGGATGAGTCCGGCGACCAGGTCCTCGATGCCGGGCTGCCCGGCGGCCGTCATGGACACGGTGTCGCCGTCGCAGCTCATGCCCTCCGAGATCCAGAGGATGTAGATCTCGTCGAACCCGTTCCCGCGCGCCTCGGACCGGCCGGGTTCACGCGTCACTTCGGTGGTGCCGCTCTGAGTGGTCATGTCGTCGGCCTCCGCTGGAGTCGGTCTCGGAGTCGGTCGTAGGCCGCGGCCAGGGGAGCCGCGAGGGTCAGGGCGGGCGGCTGGTCGGGGGCGTGCGGGTGCGGGCGGGTCGGCGCGCCGGCCTTGGCCTGCCCGATCAGCTCGCCCAGCCGGTCCAGTTCCTGCTGGGAGACGGCCTGCCGCAGCCGGGGCATGAGGGTGCCCTCCTCCTCCTGGATGTGCTCCGTCACCTCACGGCGCAGTTCCGCCACCAGTTCGCCGGTCCGCTGGTCGCCCTCGCCGAGCCGGTCGAGCGCGAGGAGGGTCTGCTTCACCCCCATGTGCTCGCTCAAGTGCTCGTCGATCTCCCGGTCGCCGTCCGGCAGCACCTTTCTGGCCAGCGGATACAGGAGCATCTCCTCCAGGGCCGCGTGCTTGGACAGTTCACGCACCAACAGCTCCACGACACCGCGCCGCTGCCGGTCGGAGGCCGCGGCCTCGTAGTCGCGGAACAACTGCTCGACCATCCGGTGGTCGTGCCTGAGGACGTCAAGGGCGTCCATCGAACCGTCCCTCCTCCGGCCCGGCGGCCGGACGCTCGGGTGGCCGCGGGGACTGCGGCCGGATCGGCCGGCCCGGACCCGGTGGGGCGTCGGGGCCGAGCGTTTCGACCTCGTCGGGCCGGAAGTAGTGGAAACGGCCGTACCAGCCGTGGAGTTCGGCGGCCGGATCGTCGTCGACCGTGACCGCCAGGTGCGTGCTGCCGTCCACGTCGTGGAAGACCGCGGCCACCCGCGCGGTGCGCCCGGCCAGGAACATGTCCTGGGCGTCGGCGCCCCGGCCGCGCGGACACAGCCGCACCCGGCTGCCGCCGCCCACGGGCACGCCGTCCACCAGCACGGTGTCCGTCGCCGGGGACAGCCCGTCGTCGCCGCCCTCCTGCCACCAGGCGGGCCGCTCGGCGGCGGGGGCCGGCGGCCGTTCGGCGGCGGGGGCCCGCGGGGTCAGGGAGCGGATGGCGCCGTGCAGCCGGGAGAAGACCTCCCGGGGCATGGTGTCCACCCGGTCGAGGATCCGCGCGGCCCGCGGGTCGGTGGCCCGGGCCTCCGCCTTCTCCTCGTCGGTCAGCAGCATCGTGCGCAGCGTGAGGATCTCGTCGATCTCCGCCGCGTCGTGCAGGTCGCCCGGGCTCTCCGGCGCCACCTGGGGGTGGTCGGGGAGGATGATCGGCGCGGACAGCAGCAGCGTGCCGGTCGCCCCGTCACCGCTCGGGGACCGGGGCGGGGCCCCGCCCAGCACCGGGAACGTGAACGCGTTGCGGCAGCCGCGGACCTGCTCCGCGAGGGCGGCCGGCGGATCGATCAGCGACACGAACTCCACCCCGTCACCGGTGAGGAGGGTGTGCGTGGCGAGCAGCGCCTGCCCCAGCACCGCGTTACGGGGCGCCCGCGGGTCCGGCGCGTCACCGGTGTTCTCGGTGCGCACCCGCAGCCGGTACAGCCCGGACCCGAGCGGCTCGGCCGTGACCGTGGTCGCGGCCCGCACCTCCCGGCGCCGGCGCACCGTACGCCCCGCGCCCGCCGGCAGCGGCTCGTACTCCGCCCCGGCCGGCGCCCCCACGGCGACCGTCCGGCCCTCCCGCGGCAACTCCTCCAGCGGCAGCACCAGTTCGGTCTCGCGGGGTACGGCCTCCTCGAACGACAGGTGGGCGGTGCCGTCGGCCGTCCGCAACGACTCGACCGGGCGGTGCGCCCCGTCCCCGTCGGCCGCCTCCACCTGCTTGTGCTGGAGTTGCAGATACCGCACGCGCACCCGCACGGCCGCGCCGGCGCGCCGCACCCGCAGCAGGCACTCGGTCCGCTGGTACCAGGAGTCGGCGGAGCCGGAGACACCGGGCGTGACCGGCCCGTCCCGCTCCACCCAGTTCCGGGGCGGCAGCACCCCGAACTGCCAGCGGACCCGGTTCTTCGCCGAGGACCGGCGGTACGGATAGAGCAGATAGCCCTCGTACAGCACGGCGTCCGCGACGGCACTCAGCTGCTGACAAGCCCCGCCGGTTCCGTTCGCCATGCCCTCTCCTCGCCACTGGTGCGTCCGTGGACCCCACCCCCACGGTCACACCGGTCACGCCCGCCCGCCCCTCAGGCGCACCGTCATTGCGCCGTACAGGGGAGAACACCCGTCCGTCACGTGGTGCGGGCCAGGTCCAGGCAGCAGCGGACGAAGTCCCGAACGACCGGGTTCCGGTCGTCGGCGGGCGCCCAGGCCACGGCGACCCGGGTCGGGCTCACCCCGGTGACCGGGCGGTAGACCACGCCGGGGCGGGCGTAGAACCGGGCGGCGGACGCGGGCGCGAGGGCGATGCCGTACCCGCTGGCGATGGCGCTCAGCCAGTCGTCGGGCTGCTCGGTGACCGCGCCGATCCGCACCGCACGGCCCTCGCGCTCACCGGCGGCCAGCCAGTGGTCGCGCCAGGCCCCGGTCTCCGCCGGGGCGGCCACGAACGGCTCGTCCCACAGCTCCCGGAAGGCGATCTCCGCCCGCTCCGCGAGCCGGTGCGTGCTCGGCAGCGCCACCCAGCGCTCCTCGTCGAACAGCACCTCGACCCGCAGCGCGTCCTGTCCCGGGAACGGCAGCCGCAGCAGCGCCGCGTCCACCTCGCCGTCGGCCAGACCCGCGCTCGGGTTCGTCCAGGCCGCCTGCCGCAGCTCGGCCCGCCATCCGGGCCGCCGCCGGGCGAACTCGGCGACGATGCCCGGCGTCGCCTCGTTGGCCGCGCTGGCGACGAAGCCCACGCGCATCACCCGGGCCGTGTGCCGCCCGGCGGCCCGCGCGGCGCGCAGGGCGTCGTCCCAGGCCGCGAGGACGTCCGGGGCGCGGCGCGCGAGTTCCCGACCCGCGTCCGTCAGCGCCATGCCGGTGCGCGAGCGCTCGAAGAGGCGTACCCCGAGCCGGCTCTCCAACTGCCGGATCTGCTTGGTCAGCGCCGGCTGGGACACGTACACCCGTTCGGCGGCGCGGACGAGGCTGCCCTCCTCGGCGACGGCCAGGAAGGAGCGCAGCAGACGGGAGTCGACGTCCATTCCAGAAGGTTATGGACGCTGGTATTGGACGTCGCGGCGACCCTCCCGCGAGCGTGGAGAGCATGAACCTCGCCTGTCTCACCCTCATCTGTGCGACCGTCCTGGTCAACGCGGGCATCGCGGCGGCCGACCTCGCGAAGGCGCCGTTCGTCCTCGCCAACTCGGCCCAGGTCGGCGTGTCGCCCCGCCGGCTCCCGGCTCTGGCGCTGCTGAAGGCCGCCGGAGCGGCCGGGCTGCTGCTCGGGCTGCTGGGCGTACGTCCTGTGGGCATCGCCGCCGGTTCCGGCCTGGTGCTGTTCTACGTCGGCGCGGTGGCCGCCCATGTCCGGGCCCGGGTGTTTCGCACCATCGTCTTCCCGGGCCTGTTCCTGGCGCTGGCGGCCGGGGCCCTGGCCCTGACGGCGGCCCGCTGAACGGGCGCTCGACGCAGCAGGGCCTGGCTCGGGGCAGCACCGGGACCTGGCCAGGGGCAGCGGCGGATCCGGGCTCGGGGCAGCGGCGGAGCCTGGCTCAGTGCAGCAGCAGATACCGGGTGACGAGGGACTGCGCCCGGTCGGCGTCGATGCCGAGGGCCCGGCCGAGGGCCTCCCAGCGCTGCTCGCCGTCCTCCTCGATCATGCAGGCCGCCTCCCGCCCGGCGCGCCGGCTCAGCCGGTCCAGCGCGGCCACGGCCCGCAGGGCGGCGGCCGGCGCGTCCTCGGCCAGCGTGCACAGCTTGTCCTCCAGGGCGCTCAGCAACTGGGCCAGGTCCTCCGGCAGCGGCACCGTCCGCCGCTCGACCGTGCGGATGTGCTCGCTCCAGTCGCGGCGCGGCCCCGAGACGTCCAGCCCCTCCAGACCGTCCCCGTCCAGTTCGTCCCACGGGACGGGGACGCCCCGCCCGCGCCAGCCGCAACTGCACGCGGCGCGTACCGCCGCCGCCCGCGGCCTGCGCATCCTGCCGTCGTACGCCCACCACTCGCTGGTCCGGTACATCTCGGCGCCGCTGCCGATGTCGAAGTACGCGGGCTTCGGCTCGCTGCCGTCCTCCAGGACGGCTCCCACGATGCCCTCGTGGGACTCCCCGAACTCCTCGGTCGTCCATCCCACGGCCGCCTCCCTCCCCTCGCCGGCTCTCTCCCGCCCATCATCGGCGACGCCGTGCCCGGCCGGAGAGCGGACGGGAAAAGGGGGCCGAAAGGGGGTGTCGGCGGTGCTGTGGGAAAGGGCGGGTGTTCGACCCTCTGTCCGGTATGCGCTCGCGCCCGTACACTGCCAATCCACAGACATGCGGGCGGAGTTGACCGGGGGGAGCCATCATGTCCGGAGGTCCGTACGGTCCGGGTCGGGGTTTCGGCGGCCCACCGCTGCCGCCCATGCCGCCGGGTCCGCCACCCAGACCGGCGGCCCCGCCGCCCGCGCCGCCGGACGCCTGGCGGGCCATCGCGGTCGCCCTGCTCAACCTGAGCGGGCTCGGCCTCGGTTACGCGCTCCTGCGCCGCTGGGTGGCGATGGCCGCCTGCTGGGTCGCGACCGGCGTGCTCCTGATCGTCGCGCTCCCCGCCGACGCCGACGGCCTCCCCGGAGCCGTGCCCGCCGGCTACGCCGCCCTGCTGCTGGTGGCGGCAGTCCACGGCGCACTCGCCGGACTGCGCACCCGGCTCACCCGGCCGGCCGGCACGCCGCTCGCGCTGCTGCTGGGCGTGGTGCTGCTCGCCGTACCGGCCGGCGGCGCCCTCTGGTACGAGGACGCCCACGACGAGGCCGTGGAGCAGGCGCTCCTCGGCCGCCTGGAGCGCGCCGACGACCTGGTGGCCGACAGCGGCCGTCGGTCCTTCGGCGCCGCGCGGCCCGACTACGGGACGGCCCTCGGGGTCTACCGCGACATCGCCGTGCACCACGCCGGTTCCCGCGCGGCCCGGCAGGTCCCCGACCGGCTGCGGACCTACTACACGACGGTCGGCGCGGCCTACGGCCACCGGGAGTACTGCGACGCCGTGGAGCCGCTGAAGTACCTCCGCACCGTCCCGGACACCATGCCGGAGGAACAACTCGGCTCGCTGGCGCGGTGGCCCGACGACCGGCTCGCGACCGCCCTGTACGAGTGCGGTGCACAGCACCTGGCGAGCGGCGACACGGACTGGGTGAACCGCTTCGGCGACCTGCTCGACACCTTCCCGCGGTCCGGTGCGGCGGCCAAGGTGGTGCCCGCCGTCGACGCGGCGGTGGCGAAGACGGAGAAGGCCGTCGGCGGGGACGAACCCTGCGCGGCCGTCGAGAGGTTGCGCGACCTCGACACCCGGATCGCCGACCTGTCCAGGTCGGCCGGTGACACGGACGGCCGGCTGGCGAAGGCCGCAAGCCGGGCCGGCCGCAGCGGCGACGCCGGCGGATACGCCTGCGGTGTCGACCAGTACCGGGACGGGGACTTCGACGCGGCGCGGAAGACCATGGAGCAGTTCGCCGCCGGCCACCGGCACGACAAGAACCGCCCCCGCGCCCAGAAGATCGCCATAGCCGCCGAGGTAGCCCAGACCCTCCCGGCGGCCGGCAAGAAGCTGCCCACCCTGGCCTCCGGCGGCAGCATCTCCGTCACGGTCAAGAACGACAGCCCGGACGACATCACCGTCCTCTACACCGGCCCGGTCACCGGCAGCTTCACCCTCAAGGGCTGCGGCGGCTGCAAGGCGTACACGTTCGCCGACACGGCGTTCTCCACCTTCAAGCCCTGCAACGACAGCGGCCGGAACTACCCGCAGCGCACCATCAGCCTGCCCGTCGGCACCACGTACTTCGTGCACAAGCCGAACGGCGGCAGCACCGCGACCCCGGCCTCGGACACCGCCAGGCTCCGGTCCGGCTACATCTACACGGAGTGCGCCTACTCGACCCAGCGGCTGGGCTCCGGGTACTGACTGGCGTGCCACACCCCGGGGCACGCTGCCGGGTTCGGGTACGACGACCACCTCCTGGTCCCGCGCCGCGGGGGAGCGGCCGCCACGGCCGGGTACTCGCGCGACAGCCCGAGCACGACACCCGGAGGCGGGGACCGTGTGCGACGACGACCGCATCGGCAATCCCTGGGGTCCCCGGACCCCGTACGACCGAGGGACGCCCTGGCCGGTCCGCACGGACCTGCACCTCGCGCCCGGCCTCACCGAGGCGGACGTGGAGCGCTGGGTGCCGTCCGCCTCGGTGCTGCACTCCAACGGCGACGCCATGGACATCGCCGTACGGCACGGACGCATCGTCGGCGTGCGCGGGCGCGCCACCGACCCGGCTGACCAGGCCGCTCGTCCGTGAGAACGGCCGGCTGGTGCCCTGCGGCTGGGACACGGCCATGGGCCGGATCGCGTCCCGCACCCGGAACCTGCTGGACGAGCGCGGTCCCGGTTCCATCGGCTTCTACACCACCGGCCAGCTCTTCCTGTCGGTCTTGCCGTTCGGCTCGCCCTCCAGACGGCGGGCGGTGGCGTCGTCGGCGTGCAGGTGCACGGGCAGCGCGCGCGTGCCGTCGATGAACTTGGTGAGCAGGGGGAAGCGCGGTCCGTGGGGGCGGTCGCCCAGCAGGCCGCCGGGGTCCTTCGCCATCAGCTCCCGCAGCGACCGCCCCGCCGGCGGACCCTCGGTCACCGTGGCGCCCTCCCCGTCGACGTCGCTGACCTCCCAGGTCTCGGCGACCGGGCCGCACGGCAGCCCCGTCCGGCCCAGCCGGTCGGCCAGGGCCCGGCCGCCGAAGACATGCTGTCTGACGGGCGTGCTGAGGCGCAGCGGGGACCAGCTCACCGGGGGCGCCATGTCAGCCGGCCGCGTTGTCGACCCGCATCCGCACCTGTTCCTCCAGCCGGCGCAGGCTGCCGTCCAGCGCGTCGCACACCGCCCGTTCGCCCGGGTCGTGGCCCTCCTCGAAGAAGGACAGGTGCACGGTCACCTCGCTGGCTCCGCTGCCGATGCCGGCCACCTGGAGCCAGCCGGCGTAGGCGCCCTGCTCGCGCGTGCCCCACTCCAGGCGCATCTGGTCCGGCTCGGACCGCAGAAGGGCGGGCGTGTCCTCGCCGGAGCGGTCCTCGTGGACGGTCACGGCGGGCGGATCCTGGACGTCCACGTGCAGCTCGCCCGGGAGCCAGGCATCGAGCTGGGCGGTGTTCGCCGCCTGGTCGAAGACCTGCTCGGGCTGCGCGGGCATCGTGCGGGAACGTTCGTACTCGGTCATCGTGGTCTCGCCCCTCCGGTCGGAAGCAGTTCCCCGACCGCGTGCCCCTTCCACGGCGACCGAAAAGCCCCGGCGGCACCTCGCTCCGCCGGCCTCCGGCTGATCACAGGCCGAGGGCGATGACCGCCGCGCGCTGGGCCCGGAAGTATGACCGCCGCGCGCTGGGCCCCGGCGTACGACCGCCGTGCGGGGAACCGCTCACCCCACGGCCGCGCGTGCCGTCCGCTCCACCAGGGACACACCGTCGCTCATGGAGGCGCTGCCGTCCGACAGCACCGCGACGAGGTACCGGTGCCCCTTGACGGTGATCCGGCCGACGCTGTTGACGTCCCACAGGCCCGTCGTGTCGCGCTGGAGCCAGCCGTTCTTCAGGGTCTTCCCGGAGCCCTCGGTGCCGGCCGCCGGGACGCCCCAGGTCTGCTCGGGCACGACCCGGCTCATCAGGGCGCGGATGTAGGCGCGGGAGTCCGCGTCGAGCCCGCCGGAGCCCGCGTGGACCGTTCCGCCGGTGCCGAACACGGCCCGCAGCAGCCGTATCTGGTCGCGCGCGGTCGTCCGGGTCAGGCCCCACTTGGCGCCGGGCCCGCCCGTCGTCGAGGTCAGGCCCAGGCGCTTGTTGGCCGCCGCCAGCCCGGGGGCCCGGCCGATCTGCCGCCACAGGGCGTTGGCCGCCGCGTTGTCACTGCGCCGGATCATCGGCTCGGCGCGCTCCCGTTCCCGCGCGGTGAGCCCCCGCCCCGCGTCCTGTGCCTGGAGCAGCAGCGCCGCGAGGATGTCGACCTTGACGATGCTGGCGGTGTCGTACGCCCTGTCCTCGCCGTGCACCACGGGTGTGGGGTCGGTGCCGTCCAGGTCGAGCACGGCCGCCGTGGCCTGTGCCGAGGCGGCAGCGGCCGGAGTGGGGTGCAGCAACCCGGTGGCGAGGAGGGCGGTCGCCGAGGCCACGAGGGCGCAGACCTTGGCGCGTGCTGTGCGGGAGAGGCGGGACGACATGGGTCACGAACGTAGACAACCGTGGCGCGCGGCGACGTGGCGCCCGTCACCTCAGGCCCCGTTCGGCCCGAAATGTGAGAAGAGCCACCGAGGGGACGCACCGTTCCGACCGGGTCGCTTCGGCAGCCGCGCGTACGCGCAGCGGCGTGTACGCGCGGCCGGGCCGTGCTCCTCGCTTATCGTCGGCCAGACACCGACATCCGGAGTGAAAATGGACAAAGCGGATGAGCTGGTTGGTGTGACGGAGGGCGTGGCGGCCGTGCCCCACCCCGATCCGCCCGTGCGCCGCATCCGGCCGTGGCCACCGGGCGCCCGCCCGAGGCCCTGGCCGCCCGGCGCCGTCCCCCGGCCGTGGCCCCTCGGTGCCGCCCTCACACTCGCGGCCGTGCTCCTCCTGGCCGGCACACCGTGGCTGAACCACCCCGCCGTCCAGGCATGGCGCACCGTCTGCCTGGCCATCACCGTCCAGGCGCTCCCCTTCCTGCTCCTCGGCACCGCCCTGTCCGGCGCCATCAACGCCTTCGTGCCGGCCGACCTGTTCACCCGGGTGCTGCCGAAGCGGCCGGCCCTCGCCGTCCCGGTCGCCGGCGTGGCCGGCGCGGTCCTGCCGGGCTGCGAGTGCGCCTCCGTACCCGTCGCGAGCAGCCTGATCCGCCGGGGCGTGACCCCGGCCGCCGCCTTCGCCTTCCTGCTCTCCGCGCCCGCGATCAACCCCGTCGTCCTCACGGCCACCGCCGTCGCCTTCCCGGGCGACCCCGCGATGGTCGCCGCCCGGCTGCTCGCCTCCCTCGCCACGGCGGCCGTCATGGGCTGGCTGTGGCTCTGGCTCGGCAAGGAGACGTGGCTGCGCCCGCTCCTGCGCCACCGGCACACCGGCCACCGGCACGGCCACAGCCGCCGGACCGAGTTCCGGCTCGGCTTCCAGCACGACTTCCTGCACGCCGGCGGCTTCCTCGTCGTCGGCGCCATGGCCGCCGCCACCTTCAACGTCACCGTGCCGGGCTCCGTCCTCGACGCCTTCTCCGGCTCGCCCTGGCTCTCGGTGCTCTTCCTGGCCGTCCTCGCCGTGCTGCTGGCCGTCTGCTCGGAGGCCGACGCGTTCGTCGCGGCCTCGCTCACCGGCTTCTCGCCCACCGCCCGGCTCGCGTTCCTGGTGGTCGGTCCGATGGTCGACCTGAAGTTGATCGCGCTTCAGGCGGGCACCTTCGGCCGCGCCTTCGCCTGGCGGTTCTCCACGGCGACCACCGTCGTGGCCGTCACCGCGAGCGTCCTGGTCGGAGGCGCGCTGCTGTGAAACGCCCTCTCCAGGCCCTGCTCCTGGCGCTGACCGGCACCGGACTGCTGCACACGGCCCTCCTCACCGACACCTACCTGCGCTACGTCAAGGCCGGACTGCGCCCGGCACTGATCGTGTCCGGCGCCGTCCTGCTGCTGCTCGGCCTGGCGGCAGCGGTCACCCGGGACCGGCGGCACACGGCCGACGGCACCGGGTACGGCCACGACCACACCGGCACCCCGCGCGTCGCCTGGCTGCTGTTCCTCCCCGCGCTCAGCCTGCTCCTCCACCCCCCGCCCGCGCTCGGCGCGTACACCGCCGCCCGCGCCGACACCAAGCCCGTCGCCGTGCAGAAGGGGTTCGCGCCGCTGCCCGCGACCTCGCCGCTGCCGCTGACCCTGACCGACTTCACCAAGCGGGTCCAGCAGGACCGCGGCCGGGCCGTCGAGCACCGCACCGTCCGGCTGACCGGCTTCGTCACCCCGGCCGCCGAGGGTGACGGCTGGTACCTGACCCGGATCGTCTTCTCCTGCTGCGCGGCGGACTCACAGACGGTCAAGGTGCGCGTCCACGGCAGCGAGGCCCCGCCCGCCGACACCTGGCTGGAGGTGACCGGAACCTGGCACCCGCGCGGCACCCTCGGCACCAGGACGGCGGAGGCGGCGCTCGACGCCGGGGACGTCCGACCCGTCGCCCCGCCGGTGAACGCCTACACCGACGACCTGCCGCTCAGGCCCTCCGAGGAGCGCTGAGGGCCGCCGGTCGGGCGGCGCGGCCGGCCGGGGCGCGCCCGATCCGGAAGTCAGGCCCGGCCCGCGGCGGACGACCGGCCGGGAGAGGTGCAGGATGGTGTCATGACCCTCGCTCGGGCGACCGGGTCCGGGAGACCGCGGGGGCCGCTGCGGGTTCCGGCCGCCGGTGGGCGCAAGGAGGCGGTGACGATGACACGGACACCTCCCACGACGGTCACCCGGGTACGGCTGTGGCGGTGGCGGCGCAACCCGCTGCGGCGGCACAGCGATGTCGTCGAGGCCTGGATCGTCCTCGCCGGCTGGGTGCTGGCCCTGGTCGTCGGGGTCGTCGCGGGCCTGTGGGCGGCCCAGGTCTCCGAGTCCGCGTTCGCGGCACGGCTGACCCACGTGCACCCGGTGTCCGCGGTGCTCACCGACGACGCGGCGCGGACCCCCGCCGCGGGCAGCGGCTACGACGACGGACGGGTCTGGGCCGCGGTGCGCTGGACGGACCAGGACGGTGCGGCGCACACCGACCGGGCGAAGGTCCTCCCGGGCGCCCCCGCCGGTACCCGGGTGACGGTGTGGACGAACCAGGCGGACCGGATCGTGTCCGCCCCCGTCACCGGAGCGGCGGCCGACCTCCAGTCGGCGCTCACCGGTGTCCTCGTCGCCCCGGCGGCCGGCGCGCTGGTCTGGGGCGCCGGCCGGCTGGTCCGGGGCCGGCTCATCCGGCGGCGCCTGGCCGAGTGGGACGAGGAGTGGAGGCAGATCGGACCCCGGTGGGGGAACCTCAGCGGAGGGCGGGGCTGACGGGCCCGCGACCCTTGCGCCTACCACGGAGGTTGTACACCGGTCCGGCCCTACCGCGGCCGTTGGAGCCGGGCGTCAACTCCCGGGTTGGCGACGTGCGCACCCCCGGCACGTAGCTTGTGTGCCGTGCCGAGAGGCACTCGTCAACCAGGGGGAAACACATGCGGACGAACATCTTCACCAGGACCCTCCTCGCCACCGCGACCACGGTGGCGCTGGCCGCGGGGAGCCTCGCCGTCGCGGGCACCGGCTTCGCGGCGCCCGCGACGGTCCATCCGGCGGCTGCCACCGAGGCCGTCACCCCGCAGGCCGTGACCAACCTCGGCCTGAACGCCACCGAGGCGAAGAAGGTCCAGCGCTGGCTGAAGACGTACTGGAACTACCGGAACTCCATCGACGGCAAGCTCGGCACCAACAGCTGGAAGGCCTTCCAGCGCTGCCTGAAGAAGTACTGGGGCTACACCGGCCCGATCGACGGCGTCGTCGGCAAGGGCACGATCAAGGCGCTCCAGCGGCTCCTGAAGGACAGCTACGGCTACCGCGGCCCCATCGACGGCGTCGCCGGCTCCGGCACCAAGGCCGCGTTCAAGCGGTTCGCCAACGCGCACTGAGCCCCGGCACGGCGGCCCGCCCGCACGCCCTCCGTCCCGCTGCCGGAACGGAGGGCACCGGGTGGGGGAGGCCCCGGGAAGACGGGGCCGACGGGTGAACCGGGGGCGTGATCACGCTCCGTGGGGTTACCCGACGGACATGGCGAAGCTGCACGTACCACGGCGGCACCACAAGCAGGCCGCCGACGAGACCCCGCAGACGCGGATCCCCGCGCCGGACGAGGCCGGACCCGGCGAGGACGTCGAGCGGAGGGCGCCGGACACCCCCGTGAAGCTGCCCCGGCGCGCATGGCCGGCGGTGTTCAAGGGCTCGCTGCGCGAGTTCCGCGACGACGAGCTCACCGACCGGGCCGCGGCGCTCACCTACTACGCCGTCCTGTCCCTGTTCCCGGCCCTGCTGGTGCTGGTCTCCCTGCTGGCCGTCGGCGGCCGGTCGGTCACGGACAAGGTCCTGGCCAACCTGCGGAACCTCGCCCCCGGCCCCGCCCGCGACATCATCACCCGGGCGGTTCAGCAGCTCCAGAACGGCACCGGAACCGGCTCCCTCGTGGCCGTCCTCGGCCTCGTGCTGGCCGTGTGGTCGGCCTCCGGCTACGTGGCCGCGTTCATCCGCGCCGCCAACGCCGTCTACGACATGCCCGAGGGCCGCCCGGTGTGGAAGCTCCTCCCCGTGCGCGTCGGCGTCACCGTGGTCCTGGTGGTTCTCGCCGTGGCCAGCGCGCTCATCGTGGTCTTCACCGGCGGCCTGGCCCGTCGGGCCGGGAACGCGCTCGGGCTCGGCGACACGGCGCTCACCGCGTGGTCCATCGCCAAGTGGCCCGTGCTGGTCCTGCTCGTCACCGTGATGATCGCCATCCTGTACTGGGCGACCCCGAACGCCAAGGTCAAAGGGTTCCGGTGGATCACCCCCGGCAGCGTCCTCGCCCTGCTGATCTGGATGGCCGCCTCCGCCGGCTTCGCGTTCTACGTCGCCAACTTCGCCTCCTACAACAAGACCTACGGCACCATGGCCGGCGTCATCGTCTTCCTGGTCTGGCTGTGGATCACCAACCTGGCCATCCTGCTGGGGCTGGAGTTCGACGCGGAGACCGTACGGCAGCGGGCCATCGCCGGTGGCCACCCGCCCCGGGCCGAGCCGTACACCCAGCCCCGCGACACCAGGAAGTGGGACGAGGAGGACGTACGCCGCCTGGACGAGACCTGACGCGCCCGCCCTCCCCGCTCCGTCACGCCGCGTACCCGCCGTCCACCGAGAACTCCGCGCCCGTCACGTACGCCGCGTCCGGCCCCGCCAGGAAGGCCACCATGGACGCGACCTCCTCGGCCGTACCGAACCGGCCGAGGGCGGTCACGGCCGCCTGACCGGACGCGTACGGGCCGTCCGCGGGGTTCATGTCCGTGTCCGTCGGCCCCGGGTGCACCACGTTCGCCGTGATCCCGCGCCCGGCCAACTCCCGCGCCAGAGCCTTCGTCAGCCCCACCACGGCGGACTTGCTCATCGCGTACAGCGTGGCCCCCGGACCCGGCACCCGCGCGGTGACACAACTGCCGACCGTGATGATCCGCCCGCCGTCGCCCATCACCGCGGCGGCGGACCGGGCGGCCAGGAACACCCCGCGCACGTTCACCGCGAGGAGCCGGTCGACATCGGCGAGGGACAGGCTCTCCAGCGGCCCCGTCATCCCGACGGCCGCGTTGCCCACCAGCACGTCCAGCCCGCCCAGTTCCTCCGCCGCGCGCCGCACCGCGTCCCCCGCCTGCGCCGCGTCCGCCGAGTCCGCGCGCAGGGCCACCGCCCGCCGCCCCAGCGCCTCGATGTCCCGCACGACCTCCTCGGCCGCGTCCTTGCCCCGCACATAGGTCACGGCCACGTCCGCGCCCTCTCGCGCCAGTCGCCGTGCCGTCGCCGCGCCGATGCCCCGGCTGCCACCGGTGACCAGTGCCGTCCTGCCCCGCAGATCCGTTTCTGAAGTCATGTGCCCATCCCAGCCGACGGCCTCGGGGAGCACCGGCGGCGAACGGACATCGACCTCGGCGGTGCGGTGTGCGGTCGGCCCTGCCGGGCGGAGAAGCCGGTCCTGCCGCAAGCCGATGGCGCGTCCCGGTGTCTTTGGGCAGGCTGACGCCATGACACAGTCACAGCCCCTGCTGTTGCCGCCCTCGCAGGCACAGTTCACCGAGCAGCTCCCCTACCACCGTCTGGCCCGCCTCTCACCGCGCTACCGGTGGTGGCGCCCCCTGCTCGGGACCCTGGTCGTGGCCGTGGCGTACATGATCACCGTGGTCGTCCTCATGCTCCTCGTCGCGGCCCTGGGCTCGGGCCTGGGCCACCCCCAGGACGACGACGGCTGGCCGGAGTTCGGCCCCGTCTCCGAGACCGCCGTCGACCTGCTCTGCATCGCGGTCGGCATACCCGTCCTGCTGCTGGTCGTGCGCTGGATCGGACGGCGCCCGGCCGGCACGGTGTCCTCCGTGACCGGCCGGCTGAGATGGCGCTGGCTGCTGCTGTGCGTGCTGACCGCCCTACCGATCCTGGGCCTCGCGATGGGCTGTCTGTTCCTGCTCCCCGCGGACGGCGAGCCGGACAGCCAGTGGGTGGGATGGCCGGCCTTCGGACGGGCCCTGGTCATGCTGGTGCTGCTGGTGCCGGTGCAGGCCGCCGCCGAGGAGTACGTGTTCCGCGGCTGGCTGACGCAGACCGCCGGGGCCTTCCTGCGTTCGCCGTGGGCCGCGCTCGTGCCCCAGGCGTTCCTGTTCGCCGCCGCCCACGGCTGGGGCACGCCCTGGGGCTTCGCCGACCTCGTGGTGTTCGGCGTGGCCGCGGGCTGGCTGACCTGGCGCACCGGCGGACTGGAGGCATCCATCGCCCTGCACACCGTCAACAACCTGTTCGCCTTCGGCGTCTCGGCCGCCGTCGTGGACGGGCTCACCAGCGACGAGACCGCCGCCGACGCGAGTTGGCAGCTCGTCGTGTTCGACGTGCTGAGTATCGCGCTGTACACGGCGGCCGTGGCGTGGTGGCTGCGCCGCCGCCGACTGGACCGCACGGCTCCGGCCCCCCAGCCGCCGGCTCTCCCGCCGGGCTGCCCGTACGGCAACGGTGTTCCGGTGCCGCAGCAGTGGACGGGGCAGCAGGGATGGGGTCCCGGGGTGGCGGGTGCTCCGCCGTGGGCGGGGCAGCCCGGATGGGGTCCCGGGGTGGCGGGTGCTCCGCCGTGGGTGGGGCAGCCCGGATGGGGTCCCGGGGTGGCGGGTGCTCCGCCGTGGGCGGGGCAGCCGGGGCCCGGTGCGGTCGGTGCCGGGCCCCGGGCCGGTCAGGGCGGACCGGGTGCGGGCGTTCCCCTGCCCGCACCGGACGGGACCGTCCCGCCGCCACCCCCGGCCGGTCGACCTGAGACCGCTACGGACCTTCCGCCCACCTCTCCGGGCGCGGGGGGAGACGGCACGGACCGTACGTAGGCCGCGGCCGGCTCGCGCGCCCGGGCGTCTCGTCCACCACGCGCACGCCGCCGGCCGGTGTGCCCTTCTCAGGGCTCCGCGTCCTCGGCGAGATCGGCGGCCAGGGCCGCCAGCGGGAAGTCCCTGCGGCTCGCCGCGCGTGCGGCCACGAGGGCCAGCGCGGAGGGCAGCCGGCCGCACCGGCGGACGATCTCCCTTACGGCCTCCGGTTCGGCGGCCGGCCGCGCCTCACCGATCCGCCGGGCGAGCAGGTCACGGGCGTCCGCCTCGGAGGGCAGACCCAGGTGCAACGTACGCAGGCCCCCGGCGGCCCGCTCCCGGGACCCGGACGACCCGAGCCGTCCTGCCGGCCCGGCGGGTTCGGCCACCGACCTCGCTCCGATCGACCCGCCCCGGCTCGTGGCCACCGTCAGGCAGCCCGGCACCTCGGGCAGCAGCGGGCGGAGCTGTGCGAGGCAGACGGCGTCGTCCAGCAGGACGAGCAGTCGGCGTCCCGCCAGCGCACCGCGGTACCGCGCCGCGAGGGCGGTCACGCCCGCGGGCATGCTCCGCGTGGACACGCCGAGGGCCCCGAGCAGCCGGCGCAGTGCCTCGGCCGGCTCCAGGGCGGCCTGGTGGGGAGCCGATCCGCCCAGCTCCAGGTAGAGCTGACCGTCCGGGAAGCGGTCGGCGAGCCGGTGCGCCCAGTGGACCGCCAGCGCGGTCTTGCCGACACCGGCCGGACCGCTGATCAGCACGCCCGACGCAGGGCAGGTGCCGGTCGAGGGGGCCGGCGCGTCCGGCACGGCTTCCGCGCCGCGGAGGGCATCCGGCGTTGTCCGTGGTGTCCCCGCGGTCTCCGCGTCCAACAGCGTGTCCAGCGCCGCCAGTTCTCGGTTGCGGCCCGTGAAGACGGGCAGGTCCGGGGGGAGTTGGGCCGGGCGGACGAAGGGGCGTGCGGGGGCCGGTGGGGCGGTGGGGAGCCGGTGCCGGGCGGGGCGTATCTGCTGGCGCAGGACGCGGGCGTGGGCCGCGGCCAGTTCGGCGCCGGGAGCCACCCCCAGCTGTGCGGCGAGGTCGCGGCGCGCGTCCTCGTAGGTGGCCAGCGCCTCCGCCTGGAGCCCGCACGCCGCCAGGGACAGGATCAGGCGGGCCAGCAGCGGCTCGTCGAGCGGGTTCAGTGCGACGGCCCGGCGCACGCTCGGCAGCACCTGGTCCGCGCGCCCGCACAGCAGCGCGGCGTCCGCCGCCATCCGCGCCGTGCGGAGGATCTCCCGGTCCACGGCGGCGAAGTGCGGATGCGCGCGCACCGGCCCCGGCAGATCGGCCGCCACCGGGCCGCGCCACAGCCGCAGGGCCCCGGCGAAGTGCCGTACCGCCTGCTCGGGGCGCGCGGTGGCGGCGGCCCGCATGCCCCGCCGGCTGAAGGCGCGGAAGCGCGGCAGGTCGGCCTCGTCGGCCGCCGCCTCCAGCAGATAGCCGCCGGTACGGCCCAGCAGGCGCCGCCCGGGTGCGCGCGGGGGCAGTCCGGGCTCCAGCAGCCTGCGCAGCGTGCCGACGTGGCGCCGTACCGCGTTCGGCGCGTCGGCGGGCGGCCGGCCCGGCCAGAGGACGTCGACGATCGTGCTCATCCGCACGGGCCGGCCCGGCCACACCAGGAGCACGCCGAGCAGGGCCCGCGCCTGCGGATACCCGAGATCCAGCTCGCTCCCCGCGCACAGCACCCGCAGCGGGCCGAGCACCTCGAACCGCAGCACCTCGGACCGTGCCACGTCACCGAGCCCGTCGGGCACGCGCACCCCCCGTCGCCGTCAGCCGACGCGGGCCGCGATGGTCCGCGCGCACATCAGGGACTCGGTGCGGGTGGTGTCCACCTCCAGGTCGTACGACACCCCGTCGTGCACCACCTCGGCCTGGGCCGCCGCCATGCCCCGGGTCCGGTCTCCCCGCGCGATCTCCCGTGCCGCGGCGACCTCGGCGTCGCACCGCACCCCCACCCACAGCACGTCCAGTCCGGCGAGGGCCTTCCGCCACCGCTGCTGGGAGGCCGCTCCGCCGAGGAAGACGTCGTCCACGACGATCAGGGCGCCCGCGCGGGCCGTCGCCGCGACCCCCTCCATCCAGGCGGCCTCCAGCGCCCGGAAACCCGCACCGACCTCGACCCCGCCGTCCTCGGCGAACTCGATCCCGCCGTCCGCTCCCTGGAGTCCCGGGGGCAGTGCGTCGACCAGCGAGTCGATGCCGAACACCAGCCAGGGGTCGGGCAGTACGGCTTGCAGGCACCGCGCGATCCCGGACTTCCCCGAGCTGGAACCACCGTTGAGAAGGATCACCTGAGTCGTCACCGTGCCACCCTACGGAGCCGTCCGGCCAGGCGGCCAACCCGTTCCGCGCCCCGGACCCCGGACGCCGTCATCCCGCACCGGACCGCTCCTCCCGCCCGGCGAGCCGTTCCCGGACCCGTTCCGCGTCCGGATGACCGAGCCGGGTGAGCAGGGCGAGGGCCTGCTCCCAGGCGGCCCGCGCGCCCTCCCGGTCACCGGTGGCCAGGTGTGTGTCGCCCAGGCGGGTCAGCGTGCCGGCCTCCGGATACGGGACGCCGAGCGCCCGGTACAGCGTCAGCGCGTTGCGGTAGCCGAGCAGGGCGTGCGGATGCCGGCTCAGGCAGTGGTAGGCGTAGGCGATGCTGTCCCAGGTCGCCGCCTGGCCGTACCGGTCGCCCAGGTCCTGGAGCAGGGCCAGGGCCTCGAAGCAGCGCGCGAGGGCCGGCCGGTACTCGCCGCGCAGCGCGTGGTACCAGCCGACGGAGTTCAGGACGCTGGCCTGCGCCGGCCGGGAGCCGGCGGTGCGGTACAGCTCCAGGGCGAGCTGGTTGTGCCGCAGGGCCCCCGCCAGGTCGCCCTCCTGCTCGCAGGCCCAGCCCAGACTGCGGTGGGTGCCCGCCCGGCCGACGGTGTCGCCGGCGAGGGTGAACAGCGTGAGCGCCCGGTCGAGGTGGGCCCGGCTCTCGTCGGACAGGCCCAGCCTGCCCTCCGCCCGGGCGAGCCCGCGCAGGGCGCGCGCCTCCAGGGCGGGGTCGGCGAGCCGCAGCGCGGCGTCGAGCGCGGTGCGCTGGGCGGCCAGTCCGTCGTGCCAGTGGGCGCGCCGCTCGAAGTACGGCTCCAGGGACCAGGCCAGCAGACACGCGTACCGGTCGTGGCCGGTCGTGGCCGCCGCCCGGAGGACGGCCGGCAGCACCGGGTGCTCGGCGGTGAGCCAGGCCAGGGCCGCGCTGTCGTCGGCGAACGGCACGGCCCGCGCGTCCGGCGGCGGGGGCGGTGGCGCCGGGACGTCACCGCTGGGGTCGAGCAGCGCTCCGGCGGCGTGGGCGCGCTCCACGTAGTGCCGGAACAGCCGGTCGCGGGCCTCCTGCCGCTCGGCCTCGGTGTGGTGCTCGGCGAGGAGGTCACCGGCGTGGGCGCGGAGCAGGTCGTGGAAGCCGTAGCGTCCGGGCGCCGGTTCGGTGACGAGGTGGACGGCGGCGAGTTCGCCGAGCAGCGAGCGCGCCCGGCGCGGCGGCAGCCCGGCGAGCGCGGCGGCGGTGGCCGCCGACAGGTCCGGGCCGGGGTGCAGGGCGAGCAGCCGGAACAGCCGGGCGGCGGCGGACGACACGGCCCGGGTGGACCAGGAGAAGACGGTGGCGACGTCCACCGGGGTGCCGGGCCGGGTGAACCCGTCGAGGCCCCCGCGGGCCTCGCGCAGTTCGGCGGCCACGGCCGCCAGCGGGAACTCCGGGCGCAGGGCGGCGCGGGCGGCCACACAGGCCAGGGCGAGGGGCAGTCCGGCACACCGGGCGACGATCTCGTCCACCGCCCGTGGCTCGGCGGCGATCCGTCCGGCGCCGAGCCGTCCGGCGAGGAAGTCCCGCGCCTGGCCGGCGTCGAACGGCCGCAGGGTCAGCGAACGGGCGCCGTGCGCGGCCACCAGCCCGGTCAGGTCGTCCCGGCTGGTGACGATGGCGAGGCAGCCGGGCGTGCCGGGCAGCAGCGGCCGTACCTGCTCGGCGTCCCGCGCGTTGTCCAGCAGCACGAGCACCCGGCGCCCCGCCAGCACACTGCGGTACAGCGCGGCCTGCGCGGCCAGGCCCTGGGGGACGTGCTCGGGCGGTACCCCGAGCGCGTGCAGGAAACCGCGGACGGCCTCGCCGGGGTCGGTGGCCGCTCCGGAGGCGGCGAAGCCGCGCAGGTCGACGTAGAGCTGTCCGTCCGGGTAGTGGTCGGCGACCCGGTGGGCCCAGTGGACCGCCAGCGTGGTCTTGCCCACCCCGGCCATCCCGCCGAGCGCCGAGACCAGCACCGTCCCGACGGGCTCCCCACCGGCGAGCGGGTCCAGCAGCTCGGCCAGTTCGGAGTGCCGACCGGTGAACGCGGGCAGGTCGTGCGGCAGTTGGGCGGGTACGACGGGACGCGCGACGACGCCCTCCGCGGGCGGCGGCTCCGCCGGGTCCCCGTCCCCCGTCCCGCCCAGCGCCGTCCGGTGGGCCTCCTGGAGTTCGGGCCCGGGGTCGATGCCCAGCTCCTCGGCGAGCCGGCGGCAGGCGTCCCGGCAGGTGGCGAGCGCCTCGGCCCGCCGGCCGGTGGCCGCGAGGGCCAGGACCAGCCGGGCCAGCAGGGGCTCGTCCAGCGGATGCGCGGCGGCGGCCTGCCGCAGCCGGGCGAGGACCGCGCCGGGCACGGCCGCCTGCAAGGCCGCGTCGGCCGCCTCCCGCAGCGCGGCGAGCCGCTCGCGCTCCAGCCCGTCCGCCCCGAGCCGTTCCCGCACGTCCGGGGCGACACCGGAGGCGACGGGACCGGCCCACAGCGTCAGCGCCCGGCCGAGCAGGTCCACGGCCCGCCCGGGCGCACCCTCGGCGACGGCCCGCCGGGCCTCCTGCCGCAGTGCCCGGAACCGTACGAGGTCCACGTCGGCCCCGTCGGTGACGAGCCGGTAGCCGCCCGCGCCGCGCACCAGCCGGTGCCCCGGGGTCCGCGCGGGCAGCCCCGGCTCCAGCAGCCGTCGCAGCGAGCCGACGTGCCGGCGGACCACGTTGAGGGCGGTGGGCGGCGGGCCCGGTCCCCACAGCACGTCGACGATCTCGGGCACGGGCACGGGCTGACCGGCCCGGAGCAGCAGCAGGGCCAGCAGCGCCCGCGCCTGCGGCCCGCCGGCGTCCAGCTCTTCCGCCCCCCGCCAGACCCGCACCGGCCCCAGCACCGCGAACCGCACCGACACCCCTTGTGGCATCCCGCTCCCTCCGCTCACCCCTTCGGCCCCCGACTGTACGTGTCCGGGGTGAACCGGCAGGAACGGCGGACTCCGGAAGCGGCGGCTCGCGCTACCGGTCCCGGGCGGCGCGCCGGAGCGAGGGCGTCCCGGGTCGGCTGTCCTGGACGGCCCGGCAGGACGGCACGCCGGAGGAGCGGCTCGACGTGCTGCACGCCTGGCTGGTGGAAGATCTCCCTGGCGGCCGGGTCCGTATCCTCACCCAGGAGACGCAGATCGGCCGGCCGGCCGCCGAACTGGCCCGGCAGACGCCGAACCCGATGCCGAACGGCCATCAGGCGTGGCTGGACGGCCTGGTCCGCGCCGCCGAAGCCGCACAGTCCCCCTGGGAGTTGACGTCATGACCGACAAGCTCACCGTGAGTGTCCTGGGTACCGGCATCATGGGTGCCGCGATGGCCCGCAACCTCGCGCGGGCCGGACACACCGTCCGCGTCTGGAACCGCACCCGCGCCAAAGCCGAACCGCTCGCCGCCGACGGCGCGCACGTCGCCGGCACGCCCGCCGAGGCCGTCGAGGGCGCCGACGTCGTCCTGACCATGCTCTACGACGGCCCGGCCACCCTGGACGTCATGCGCGAGGCCGCCCCCGCACTGCGCTCCGGTGCCGCGTGGGTGCAGTCCACCACCGCCGGTGTCGAGGCCATCCGTGACCTGGCCGCCTTCGCCCGGGAACACGACCTCGTCTTCTTCGACGCGCCGGTACTGGGCACCCGCCAGCCCGCCGAGGCCGGCCAGCTCCTCGTCCTCGCGGCGGGCCCGAGCGAGCACCGCGCGGCGGTCGCCCCGGTGTTCGACGCGGTCGGGTCCCGCACCGTGTGGACCGGCGAGGACGGCGCGGCCGGTACGGCGAGCCGCCTCAAGCTCGTCGCCAACAGCTGGGTCCTCGCGATCACCGCCGCGGCCGGCGAGGTGCTGGCCCTGGCCCGGGGGCTCGACGTGGACCCGCAGAACTTCTTCGACGCGATCGAGGGCGGCCCGCTGGACATGGGGTACCTGCGGGCCAAGTCGAAGCTGATCCTCGACGGCCCGTTGACCCCGGCCCAGTTCGCGGTGGCCACGGCGGCCAAGGACGCCCGGCTCATCGTCCAGGCGGGTGAGCAGCACGGCGTGCGCCTTGACGTGGCCGCCGCGAGCGCCGAGCGCATGGAGCGTGCCGCCGAACAGGGCCACGGCGACGAGGACATGGTCGCGGCCTACTTCGCCAGCTTCGGCTCCGACGACCGGTGAGGGCCTCTCCGTGCCCCGACGACGCACCGGTGTCCGCACCGGGGTCGAGCGCCGGCACGGCGGGGGCACGCTGAAGGGCGGCGAGCACGTGTGCGTCCAGCGACCGGCGGCCCGGGGCGAGGAGGCCGGCCGAGGCGCGGACCTCCGCGTTGCCTCGCTCGGCCGCCGCCGGCCGCTCGGCGCGGCGGGCGCTCACGCGCCCGTCTCGGCGCCCTCCGTCGTCTCCTGCGCCGATTCGCCCGGCACGACGTAGAAGACGGACGTGCCCTGCTTGGTGCGCTGGGCGCCGTTCTTCGCCACGAGGTTCTCCAGCGTGGTGCGGACGACCTTCCGCTGGATCCCGCGCTCGGGATACGCCTGGACCAGGGCCTCGCTGACCTCGGCGGCGGAACGGGGCTCCGTCTGCTCCGCCAGGTGCCGGCGGACGAGTTCGATCAGGGTGGGCTGAGCGGGCTCGGACGGCGACGCCTTCGTGGCCGCCGGTTTCCCGGCGGTCGCCTTCGTCGCCGCCTTCTTCGCCACCGGCTTCTTCGTCGCCGCGCTCTTGGCCACCGGCTTCGCCGCCGCGGGCTTCTTGTCGTCGGCGCGGCGCGTGCCGCCGCTCTTCTTGCGCGGGGCGGGTACGACGGCCCGCCCGGCCGGTGCGGCGAGGCCGAGTGCCTGCCGCATGTTCAGCAGGGTGCCGTGGTCGTGCTGAAGGGTGGCCAACTGCTCCTGCAGAACGGCGATTTCAGCCGTGATGCGTTCCTGCTCCTTGAGGTTGTGTTCGAGGTCGTTGGTCACCTGGCTGACGTACTGAGAGGTCAATTCGGTGACGGGCCCGGCGCTTTCCGGCATCATTTCCTCCGCTCCTGACGGTGCGACACCTGGATGATACGGGTCAGTCAACCCGTTTTCACCGTTGGCGAGGTGGCAGCGGCTGACCGACAACCCGCTCCGGGCCGCTACCGGGCGCGCCAGCATACCGCCGGTGAGTGCAGGCGCGAGTCCGGTCGGACCGGCGGGCCGGCACGTGGGCGTTACCGGCAGGGCGAGCCTGAGCGGGCGCAGTCCAGGCGCCCGCGCGACAAGGGTGACGCGGCCCGACCGTGCCGGCTGTGGCGGCGCGGCTGCCGGAAACCGTCCCCGTTGTACGGGTTGCCGTCGGCGGCGCGGCGCCGCCGGAACGCCCGCCGTGGTGAGGGACGTCCGGCCGGTACGGCACGGCACCGCAGTCGCCCTGGAAGCAGGGGTACGCCATGACCGAAGCCGCCCCAGGAGTGGTGCAGCGTACGGGCGCGGGACCAGCCGGGCAGCACGCTCTGGTCACCGATGTCCGCCGCCGTGCCCTCCGGAGCCACGGATGTCTTCCCGCTGCCGGATTCACCCAGGTGGCCCCAGGCGGCCCAGAACAACTGCTGCCGGGGCCCCGCCCCCGGGCGCGCCCGTCCCGTGACTAGGATCCCTGCCCATGCCCGTGCGTGAATCCAGCGGTACCTCCCGGCCGGGACGGCTCACCCGCGCGGTGTTGCTGCCGGTGGGCGGGCTGTTGATCCTCGCCGGTGGCGAGGACTGCCTGGGCGGGCCCCCGCCGCGCCCGACGGGACCGCCCGCCGTCACCGCCTGTCTGACGCGATCGGGGGACCTGATCGCCGACGTGAACGCCGACGGTCTGCCGGACCGGATCACCGACCCGTCCCACCGGGGTACCCGGTCGGCCATCACCTTCGGTATCGGCTCGCCCCGCGAAACGACGGTCGGGGCACGGGGGCTGGCCGACCGCACCGCCGGTCGGCAGGAGTACGTGAGCGCCGCCGTGGCGGACTTCGACCGGGACGGCTGGACCGACCTGGTCGTCGTGGCGGGGCAGGAGCAGGGCGGCGACGACCCGGTCCGGCCCCGGGTAGCCGAACTGAGGCTGGGGCCCTTCTCGAACACCGGCCGCAGCCGGCGGACCGTCCCCCTCGACCTGGGGGCCACGAAGGACATCGCGGTGGCCGACTACGACCACGACCGGTATCCCGACCTGACGGCGTACACGTACTCCGGAGACGGCACCTACGAGATCCAGGCGCGCCTGGGCGACCCGCGCCGGGGCCTGTCGCCGGACACCCGCGCCTACACGACGGACGCCCCGGCCACGGGCTACGACCCCCCGTCCCCGCTGCCCCACGCGGGGCAGGCCCCGTTCTACCCGCCCTGCGGGACACGGGAGAGGTGATCGGCCGCGGTGAGGACCCTGTCCCGCGCACGCGGCGATGTCACATCGCGGAGGGCCGGCCCGTCGTAGAGGGCGTACGAGCGAGAACCGACCCGAGGACTCGCGCCGCCCCGAGGAGCCACCCCGTGCCCACAGCCCAGGAAGCACGCAACAAAGCGACGTTCCGCCGCCTGCACGACGCCGTCCACACCGGTGACCTGGAGACCGTCTCGAAGACGATCGACGAGATCGTCGCGCCGGACCTGCTGTTCCACGCGCCGGTAGCGATGGGGGAGACGGGCGCGCAGGCGCTCAAACGCGTGTGGGAGGTGCTTCTGCGCGCGTTCCCCGACCTGCGCGTCGAGACCGAGGACGAGATCGCCGAGGGGGACAAGGTCGTCTTCCGGAACACGGTCACCGGTACGCACCAGGGGGAGTACCAGGGCCTCCCGGCCACCGGGAAGACCGTCAGGTACAACGAGATCTTCGTCCTCCGGTTCGCGGACGACCGCGTCGCCGAGATCTGGGGTGTCGTCGACGTCCTCGCGCAGATGCGGCAACTGGGCATAGTCCCCGGCGGCCCGTCCTGAACCCGCGATGTGGTGCGGGAGCCATGAGTTCCCCGTGTCCGGGCGGACGGTCGCCGGGTGGCAACAGGCGGACGACGCCGAGGAGGACGAGGCCGAACCGGCGCGGATCATCGTGGCGCCCGGGGTCCGTGGGACGGGGCTGGGCCGCGTGCTCGTCCAGGGCCTGCTCGCGCGGGCCCTGCGGGCCGGGTTCGCGGATGTCCACCTGCGGGTGCACCCCGGCGACGACCGGGCGCTCGGGTGCTACCCGGGCGCCGGGTTCCGTCCGGTCGATCCCGGCCTCGCCGAGAGCCGGAACACCGCTCAGCCGGTCGGCTACGTCTGGCTCCGGCACGACTCCGATGCTCCTCGGCGTTGACCGAGTTCACACTGATGAACTGTGCACACATGGGTGTACACGGTCGTGGCCGGTGTGCAAAGCTCGGCCAACTTCTCTTGTCCACACTGGAGTTGGAGGGCGAGCATGAGCGTTTCCCGGCGTGCGTTGCTGGCCACGGCGGCCGGTGCGGCGGCCGTAGGGACCTCCGCGGTGCCTGCCGCGGCGGCGTCGGACCGGCAGCCATCAGGAGCGACCACGCGGACACTCCGCGCGGCGGCGGACTACGCCGAGGAGAAGGTCCGTACCGTCGCGCCCGGAGTGACGGGCTTCCCGGTCGGGACCAAGTTCGAGAAGTGGACGTACTCGCGCAACGGGGACTGGGTGGGCGGCTTCTGGCCCGGAACGCTGTGGATGGCCTGGCTGTACAGCGGGGACGACGCCTTCCGCGCGTGGGCGGTCGAGTCGGCCCGGAACCTCGCCCCCCGGCAGGACGACACGAGCACGCACGACCTCGGTTTCCTCTTCTCCCCGTCCTGGGTCACCGCCTGGCGCCTGACCGGTGACGACGAGTGGCGGACGGGCGCGATACGGGCGGCCGACTCCCTGATCCAGCGGTACAACCCACGCGGGAAGTTCATCCGGGCCTGGGGCGCGCTGACGGACCGCGCCAACGCGGGCCGCGTCATCATGGACACGATGATGAACCTCGATCTGCTGGCGTTCGCGAGCCGGCAGACCGGCGACGGCACCTACCTGGACATCGCCGTCGAGCACGCGAGGACCGCGCAGCGCGTCTTCCCCCGCCCCGACGGATCCACCCCGCACGTGTTCGACTTCGACCCGGACACCGGCGCCCCCATCGGCCCCAACACGGTGCAGGGCTACAGCCCCACCTCCTGCTGGTCGCGCGGGCAGGCCTGGGGCATCTACGGTTTCACCACGATGTACCGGCGGACCGGGCACAAGGAGTTCCGGGACACCGCGCGCCGGCTCGCCGACTTCGCCATCGGAGCGCTGACCCCGGACCACGTGCCGGTGTGGGACTACCGCGCGCCGCAGCAGCCGCACGACATCAAGGACGCCTCCGCCGGCGCCATCATGGCGTGCGGCCTGCTCGACCTGCACGCGGCCACGGGCAGACACACCTACCGGGAGGTGGCGCTGCGGCTGCTCACCGCGCTCGCGGACACCTGCCTGACGAGGAACTCGGCCCGCGCCGACGCGGTCGTGGCCCGCTGCACCCGCAACCGCCCGGCCGAGGACGGCATCGAGGTCTCCCTGCCCTACGCGGACTACTACCTCCTCGAAGGCATCCTGCGCGTGCTCCGGCCCGAGGCCGTCGACCGGGCGATCGACCTGTCGCAGCCGGCCTGAGCCGGCGGCGCGGCGACCGGGGGGACGTCCTCGCGGTCGCCGTCCGCACCGGCACGGACCGGCCGCCTCCGGCCCGCCTCGTCGACGCGTGCCGTGCCGTACCGGCCGACGGGCGGCGGGCCCCGGCGACGGATGTCCGGATCTATGGGTTGCCCGTCCCCATGGACATGGTGCCGCCCGCACCCACGGGCCGACACTGAGGTCACAGCGCGATGGCGCGCGAACGACTGGCAAACATGAGGTGCAAAGATGGCTGACGAGTCCGTGGCCGGCGGAATCACCGTGCCCGACACCAAGCTCGCCCGGGAGGCGACCCAGCTCGTGCGGGACGAGACGAGCGATCTGATCTACCACCACTCGCGCCGCGTCTACCTGTTCGGCGCGTTGCAGGGCCGCCGACGCGACATCGGCTTCGACCCGGAACTGCTGTACATCGGCGCCATGTTCCACGACCTCGGTCTCGGCGCGCGCTTCCACGGCAGCGGCCGGCGCTTCGAGGTCGACGGGGCGGACGAGGCCCGCCGGTTCCTGCGGGACCACGACGTGCCCGAGGACGGCATCCGCCGGGTGTGGACGGCGATCGCCCTGCACACCACGCCCGGCATCCCGGAGTTCATGGAACCCGAAGTGGCGCTGGTCACCGCCGGTGTGGAGTACGACGTGCTGGGCATCGGATACCACGACATCGCCCCCGCCGACCGGGCGGCCGTCGTCGCACTGCACCCCCGCCCCGACTTCAAGCGGCAGATCCTCGACGCCTTCACCGAGGGCATCCGTCCCAAGCCCGAGACCACGTTCGGCAACGTCAAGGCCGACGTCCTGGAGCACTACGTGCCGGGGTTCGAGCGAGGCGACTTCGTGCGGACCATCCTCGAATCGCCGTGGCCGGAGTGAGCCCCACGCGCCCGCGGCATGTCGTGGCCGTGCTGACCTTCCCCGGTGTCCAGCTGCTGGACGTGGCCGGACCCGCGGAGGTCTTCACGACCGCGAACGCCTACGGGGCCCGGTACGACGTGCGGGTCGTGTCCGCCGCCGCGGGGCCCGTGGCCACCTCCGCCCAGGTACGGCTGGACGCCGCCGGCAGTTGGGAGGACCTGCCGGCGCGGTTGGGAACGCTCGTGGTCCCGGGCCGGCGGGACTGGCGGGAGGCCGTCGCCGACCCGGCGCTGGTGGCCGGGACGGCGGCACTGGCCGGGCGGGCCCGCCGCGTGGCCTCGGTGTGCGCCGGCGCCTTCATGCTGGCCGAGACCGGGCTGCTCGACGGGCGGCGGGCCGCCACGCACTGGCGCCTGGCCCGGGAACTGGCGCTCGCCTACCCCGGTGTGACCGTGGAGACCGACGCCCTGTTCGTCCGTGACGGCAACGTCGTCACCTCCGCCGGAGTGACCGCGGGCATCGATCTCGCCCTGGCCCTGGTCGAGGAGGACCACGGCCCCGACGTGGCCCGCGAGGTCGCGCGGGAACTGGTGGTCTTCATGGCGCGCCCCGGCGGTCAGTCCCAGTTCAGCGCGCGGCTGACCCTGCGCGAGTCCACGCACCCCGTCGTCCGGCAGGTCATGGACGTCGTCGGCGCGGATCCGGGCGCGGACCATGACCTGACCGCCCTGGCGCGCCGGGCCGGCGTGAGCGTACGTCACCTCAGCCGGCTCTTCCGGGCGCACACCGGGATGACGGTCGGGCGCTACGCCGAATCGATCCGGCTCGAAGCGGCCCAGGCGCTCCTGGAGGCGAGCGGCGAGCCCGTCGACACCGTCGCGGCACGCGCCGGCTTCGGCTCGGCGGAGACCATGCGGCGGGCCTTCCAGAACACGCTGGGCATCTCACCGACGGTCTACCGGGCCCGCTTCCGTACGACCGTCCCCGGGTGAGCCGTGCACCCCTGACCGGGCGCCGATGCGGGTGAGCGGCCAACGCCCGCCGGGGTGGGACATGTCGTCGTCATCACCAGGATTGCGGGTAGGGCCGTCGGTACGGCTCGGCGCGCTGACGTCCCGCCGCCCCGGGAAGCTCCGCCGCCGACGCCGGGGGCGCCCGTGGGTGAGGCGCCGGCACCGGCCTGCGCGCTCTGCTTCGGCGTAACCCATTTCGTGAACGGGCTCGTCGCCCGCAGGAGCGACGGCATCACGGTGGCCCTCTACGCACAGCTCGCCGGGACTGCGGTCGCGGTGGCGCCGGCGCTCGCCACCCCCGGTGGCGGCGGGACGGCGGGCGACTACTGGTTCGGGGCGTTGTCGGGCATCGGTACGGGCGTCGGGGGTCGCGTTCCTGTACGGGGCGATGGCGCAGGGGCGGATGAGCGTCGTCGTACCGGTCAGCGATGTGGGGGCCGTCGCCCTTCCCATCCTGGTGGGCGTGGCCTTCCTCGGTGAACGGCCGGCCGCCGTCGCCGGGACCGGGATCGCCGTCGCCGTACCGGCGCTGCGGCTCGCCGCGCAGGCCGCGGGGCTGGGCACGGGGCGTCGTGGTGTCGGGCCGGGGGCGGAGCGTCGTACCGGCGGGCCGGTGAGCGCCGGAGTGCCCGTCGCGCCGGCTTCATGGTGCAGTTCCTGGCGATGGCCCCGGCGGGGGCGGACGGCGGCCTGTGGCCCGTCGTCGGCAGCCGGGTCGCGTCCGTGATGGTGATCGCCGTGGTGCTCGCCCTGTACCGGTCCCCGGCGACGCCGCCCGGCCGGCTCGCGGCGGTGGCCGGCGTGGGCGGTGCGGTCGGGACCGTGGCCATCCTCCTCCACCCCGCCGCGACGCGGCACCAGTTGATGGCCGTGGCCACCGTGCTGTCCGCGCTCTGCCCGGCCATCCCGGTGCTGCCGGCACTGGCCTTCCCGCACGAACGGCTCACCCGCCGGCAGACCGCCGGCCTGGTGTGCGCGACCGCCGCCATCGCTCATCGCCCCGCGCCGACCACCGTACCGAGCGGCCCCGTCGTAGCGGACCGGCCCGGCGATCCGTCGTCCGTCGTGCCACGTGATCCCGTGGGACCCCTTAGCCGCCCCCTGGGGGCCCTGGGGGCCGTAGGGGTGTCCCGCGTCATCGGCGCCTGCCTAGCCTCCGACAGCGGAGGGGAAGCGGACCGGAAACCGTCCGGAGGCGATCCGCACGGCCGAGGCCCTCACTTCGATCTCGATCGGATGGCGCGCTGGTGAACAACGAAGAGCAACTGCTCGACTATCTCAGGCGGACGACCGCGGATCTGCGGGAGGCGCGGCGGCGGCTGCGCGAGAACGAGCAACGCGCACACGGCCCCATCGCCGTCGTCGGCATCGGCTGCCGCTACCCGGGCGGCGTCACCACCCCCGAGGAGCTGTGGGAGCTGGTCGCGACGGGCACCGACGCGGTGTCGGACTTCCCCGCCGACCGCGGCTGGGACGTGGACGCCCTGTACGACCCCGACCCGGCCCGGCCCGGCAGGACCTACGCCCGCACCGGCGGTTTCCTGCACGACGCCGCCGACTTCGACCACGACTTCTTCGGCATCAGCCCCCGCGAGGCCCTCGCCATGGACCCGCAGCAGCGGCTGCTGCTGGAGACCTCCTACGAGGCCTTCGAGCGGGCCGGCATCGTCCCGGCCTCCCTGCGCGGCAGCCGTACCGGCGTGTTCGCCGGCGTGATGTACAACGACTACGCCACCCGCCTCACCTCCGTACCCGACGACCTCGACGGCTACCTCGCCAACGGAAGCGCCGCCAGCATCGCCTCCGGACGCGTCGCCTACACCTTCGGCCTCGAAGGCCCGGTGGTCACCGTCGACACCGCCTGCTCCTCCTCCCTGGTCGCCCTGCACTGGGCGGTGCGGGCGCTGCGGTCGGGGGAGTGCTCGCTGGCCCTGGCCGGCGGCGTCACCGTGATGTCCACACCGGAGACGTTCATCGACTTCAGCCGGCAGCGCGGACTCGCGCCGGACGGCCGCTGCAAGGCGTTCGCGGCGGCGGCCGACGGCACCGGCTGGGGCGAGGGCGCCGGCATGCTGCTGCTGGAACGGCTCGCCGACGCCCAGCGCAACGGACACCCGGTGCTCGCCGTGATCCGGGGCAGCGCGGTCAACTCCGACGGCGCCAGCAGCCGGCTGACCGCGCCCAACGGGCCGTCCCAGCAACGGGTCATCCGGCAGGCGCTGGCCGGTGCCGGGCTCACCGCCGCCGACGTCGACGTGGTCGAGGCACACGGCACCGGCACCTCCCTCGGCGACCCCATCGAGGCACAGGCGCTGCTCGCGACGTACGGCCGCGAACACCCCGCCGACCGGCCGCTGCTGCTCGGCTCGGTCAAGTCCAACCTCGGGCACACCCAGGCCGCGGCCGGTGTCGCGGGCGTCATCAAGATGGTGCTGGCCATGCGGCACGGCGAGGTGCCGCCCACCCTCCACGTCGACGCCCCCACGGACCAGGTGGACTGGAGCGCGGGCGCCGTCGAACTGGCCCTGGAGCGGCGCCCGTGGCCCGCCACCGGACGGCCCCGCCGCGCCGCCGTCTCCTCCTTCGGCATCAGCGGCACCAACGCGCACGTCGTCCTGGAGCAGGCACCCGCCGACGCGCCTTCCGGCGATGCCGATCCTGCTGCGGGCGGGATCAACTCACCGGTGAGGGAGGCAGGCCACGTCCCCTGGATCGTCACCGGCCGCACCCGGCAGGCCCTCACCGCCCAGCTCGCGCGCCTGCGCGACCACGTCGACGCGCACCCCGGCGCACGCCCGGCCGACCTCGGGCTGTCGCTGGCCACCACCCGCGCCCACTTCGAGCACCGCGCCGTCGCGGTCGGCCGGGACACCGGCGAACTGCTCGCCGCGCTCGCCGCCGCGACCCCGCTCACCCCCGTCGGCGGCAAGACGGCGTTCCTGTTCACCGGCCAGGGAGCGCAACGCCCCGGCATGGGCCGGGCCCTGCGCCGGGCCTTCCCGGTGTACGCCGAGACCTTCGACGCGGTGTGCGCGCTCGCCGACCGGGGCCTGGACCGGCCACTCGCCGAAGTGATCGACACCGACGCGGAGTCGCTGACCCGGACCGACTACGCGCAGACCGCCCTGTTCGCCACCGAAGTGGCCCTGTACCGCCTCCTGGAGTCCTGGGGCGTGACCCCGGACTTCGTGGCCGGGCACTCGGTCGGCGAACTCGCCGCCGCCCATGTCGCCGGGGTGCTGTCCCTGCCGGACGCCGTCCGGCTCGTGCTCGCGCGCGGCACCCTGATGGCCGCCCTGCCCCCGGGCGGCGCCATGGCCGCGCTGCGCGCCGGTGAGGACGAGGTCGCCCCCCACCTGGACGACCGGGTCGGCCTCGCCGCCGTCAACGGCCCCCGCTCCGTGGTCGTCTCGGGTGCCGAGGAGGCCGTCGACGCCCTCGCCGCCCGCTTCGGCAAGAGCAAGCGGCTGACGGTGTCGCACGCGTTCCACTCGCCGCTGATGGAGCCGATGCTCGCCGACTTCGCCAAGGCCGCCGCCGCGTGCTCCTTCGCGGAGCCGCGCATCCCGGTCGTCTCCACGCTCACCGGCGCCCTCGCCGAACCCGGCCGGCTGACCACCCCGGACCACTGGGCGGACCACGTCCGGGGGACCGTCCGCTTCGCCCCCGCCCTGACCACCCTGCACGAGCTGGGCGTCCGGACGTTCCTCGAAGTCGGCCCCGACGCGGCCCTCACCGCCCTGGCCGTGGACTGCCTGCCCGAGGGCAGCGTCACCGTCGCCGGGCTGCGCCGCGACGGCGACGAGGAACGCGACCTGGTCACGGCCGTGGCCCGGCTGCACGCGGTCGGCACCGCCGTGGACTGGACGGCGTTCTTCACCCCCCACGGCGCCCGCCGCACCGAGCTGCCCACCTACGCCTTCCAGCGCGAACGCCTCTGGCTCGAGGCCGGCTCCGGCGGCAGCGGCGACGCCGACGGCCTCGGGCAGCGCGCCACCGGGCATCCGCTGCTGACCGCCGCGACCGACCTGCCCGACACCGGGGGAGCGGTCCTCACCGGCCGGCTCTCCCTCGCCTCCCACCCGTGGCTGGCCGACCACGCCGTCCACGGCACCGTGCTGCTGCCCGGCACCGGCTTCGTGGAGATGGCCCTCCAGGCCGCGGAGCGCACCGGCTGCGACACCGTCGAGGAACTCACCCTGCACGCCCCGCTGCTCCTGCCCGAGCAGGGCGCACTCGCCGTACAGGCCGCCGTCGGCCCCGAGCGGGACGGACGGCGCGAGCTGACCGTGTGGTCCCGCCGCGCCGACAGCCCCGACGCCCCGTGGACCCGCAACGCCGCCGGCGTCCTCACCACCGCACCCGCCGACGCGGCGTCCCCGGCCGCTCTGACCGACTGGCCGCCCCGGGACGCGGAACCCGTCGGCCTGGACGGCCTCTACCCGGACCTGGCCCGCACCGGTTACGGCTACGGCGAGATCTTCCAGGGCCTGCGCGCCATGTGGCGCCGCGGGGACGAGCTGTTCGCCGAGGCGGCACTGCCCGAGGGCGCCCGCGCCACCGCCGCCGCGTTCGCCGTCCACCCGGCGCTGCTGGACGCCGTCCTGCACGTCAACCTGCTGGACCTGCCCGGCGGCCGGGCGGTGCTGCCGTTCGCCTGGGGCGGTGTCACCCTGCACGCGGCAGGCACCGACGCCCTGCGCCTGCGCCTCACCCCGTCCGGCCACGAGGCCGTCACCCTCACCCTCGCCGACGCCGCCGGAGCGCCCGTCGCGACCGTGCGCAGCCTCGTGGCCCGCCCCGTCTCCGCCGAACAGCTCGCCGGGGACGGCGACGACCCGCTGTACCGGATCGACCTCGTCCCGGCCCCGGCCCCGGCGACCACCGACGTCCCCGCCCTGGCGGTATGCGGCTTCGGCGGCACCGGCCCGACCGGAACCGGCGTGGCGGAGACCGGCACCTACGACACCGTCCTCGACGCCCCCCACCACCCCGACCTCGCCGCCCTCACCACCGCCGGCCCCGTCCCCGGCCTGGTCGTCCTGCCCGTACCGGCCGCCCCCGGCACCGTGCCGGACCTCCCCGCCCTGGTCCGCGACCGCGTGAACGCCACCCTGGACACCCTCCGCGCCTGGCAGACCGACGACCGCTGTGCCGGCGGCCGGCTCGCCGTGCTCCTGCGGACCGGCGACCTCACCCACGCCCCGCTCTACGGACTCGTACGCGCCGCCCAGGCCGAGAACCCGGACCGCTTCCTGCTGGTCGACAGTGACGGCAGCGCCGCCCCGGGCCCCGCCCTCGCCGCCGCGCTCGCCGCCGGTGAACCGGAGGTCGCGGTGCGGGACGGCGAGGTGCGGGTGCCGCGGCTGGCCCGCGCCAAGGCCGGCGAGCCGCTCGCCTGGGACCCGGACGGCACCGTCCTGATCACCGGCGGCACCGGCGGCCTCGGCGCCCTCATCGCCCGTCACCTGGTCGCCGAGCACGGCGTACGGCGCCTGCTGCTGGCCGGCCGGCGCGGCGCGGACGCCCCCGGTGCGGCCGGACTCGCCGATGAACTGGCCGAGTCGGGGGCCGAGGTGACCCTCGCCCGGTGCGACGCCGCCGACCGCGCCGACCTGGCCGCGCTCCTCGCCGCGCACGAGGTGCGGGCGGTGGTGCACGCCGCCGGTGTCGTCGACAACGGCGTGCTGGCCACCCTGGACGCGGACAAGGTCGACCGGGTGCTGCGGCCCAAGGTGGACGCCGCCTGGAACCTGCACGAACTGACCCGCGACACCGACCTGTCGGCCTTCGTCCTGCTGTCCTCCACGGCCGGTCTGCTGGTCGGCGGCGGCCAGGCCAACTACGCCGCCGCCAACACCTTCCTCGACGGACTCGCCGCCCACCGCCGGTCGCTCGGCCTGCCCGCCGTCTCCCTGGCCTACGGCCTGTGGTCCGGCTCGGGCGGCATGAGCGCCGGAATCGACGCCGCCGACCTGGAGCGGCTGCGCCGGCTCGGCCTGCCGCCGCTCACCCCGGCCCAGGGACTGCGCACCTTCGACGCCGGCCTGGGCGGCGAGGACGCCGTCCTGGTGCCCGTACGCCTGGACGCCGCCGCGGTGCGGGCCCGGCCGGACGGTGTGCCCGCCCTGCTGCGCGGCCTGGTGCGGCCGGCCCGGCGGCGCGGCGCCGAACCCGCCCCCGCCGGCTCCTGGCGCGAGCGGCTGGCGCCACTGCCGGACGCCGACCGGGACCGCGCCCTGCTGGAGCTGGTCCGCACCCATGTCGCCGGCGTCCTCGGGCACCCCTCGCCGGAGTCGGTCGACCCGGGACGCGCCTTCCAGGAGATGGGCTTCGACTCGCTCGCCGCCGTCGAACTGCGCAACCTCCTCGCCGGCGCCACCGGCCTCACCCTCCCGGCGACGCTGGTGTTCGACCAGCCCACGCCCCACGCGCTCGCCGCCCACCTCAAGACCGCGCTCGTGCCCGGACCGGCCGACCAGGCCCGCTCCGCGCTGGCCGAACTGGACCGCCTCGAAGCCGCCCTGCACGCCCTGCCCGACCAGGACGGCAGCCACGCCCGTGTCACCGCGCGCCTCGAAGCGCTGCTGCGGGGCTGGCAGGACAGCCACGCGCGCCCCACCGGGCCCGGGTCACCGGCCGACGTCCACGACGCCAGCGACGAAGAACTCTTCGCCAGGATCGACAACGAACTGGGAGCCCTGTGATGGAAGACTCGGCCACGGCCGGCAAGCTCCGCGACTACCTCAAGCGGGCCACGACCGAGCTGGAGCGCAGCCGCCGCCGCGTACGGGAGCTGGAGGAGCAGGACCACGAGCCCGTCGCCGTCATCGGCATGGGCTGCCGCTACCCCGGCGGCGTGCGCACCCCCGAGGACCTGTGGCGCGTCGTCGACGAGGGCATCGACGTCGTCACCGAGTTCCCGGCGGACCGCGGCTGGGACGTCGAGGCGATCTACGACCCCGAGCCCGGAGCCCCCGGCAAGACCTACGTCCGCCACGGCGGCTTCCTGCACGACGCCGCCGAGTGCGACCCCGCCTTCTTCGGCATCAGCCCCAAGGACGCGCCCGGCACCGACCCGCAGCAGCGGCTGCTGCTGGAGGTCACCTGGGAGGCCTTCGAGCGGGCCGGTATCGACCCCACCACGGTGAAGGGCACCCCGACCGGCGTGTTCGTCGGCCTGATGCACCACGACTACGTCGGCGGCACCATCTCCGGCAGCATCGTCTCCGGCCGCATCGCCTACACCCTCGGCCTGGAGGGACCGGCGGTCACCATGGACACCGCCTGCTCCTCCTCCCTGGTCGCGCTGCACTCGGCGATCCAGTCGCTGCGCAAGGGGGAGTGCTCCCTGGCGCTGGCCGGCGGCGCCGCCGTCATGGCCAGCCCCGAGATGTTCATCGAGTTCAGCGAGCGCCGCGCGCTGTCCCCCGACGGCCGCTGCCACTCCTTCTCCGACGACGCGGCCGGCGCCGCCTGGGCCGAGGGCGCCGGCATGCTCCTCGTGGAGCGCCTGTCGGACGCCCTGCGCAACGGCCACGAGGTGCTGGCCGTCGTCCGCGGCTCCGCCGTCAACCAGGACGGCGCCTCCAACGGCCTCACCGCGCCCAGCGGTCCCGCCCAGATCCGCGTCATCCGGCAGGCCCTCGCCGACGCCCAGCTCGCCCCGCACCACATCGACGCGGTCGAGGCGCACGGCACCGGCACCACGCTCGGCGACCCCATCGAGGCGCAGGCCGTCATCGCCGCCTACGGGCAGGACCGGCCGGAGGGCCGGCCCGTCTGGCTCGGCTCCATCAAGTCCAACATGGGTCACCCGCAGGCCGCCGCCGGCGTCGGCGCCGTCATCAAGATGGTCATGGCGATGCGCCACGGCACCCTGCCGCGCACCCTGCACGTGGAGAAGCCGTCCGCCGCCGTCGACTGGAGCGCGGGCGACGTCCGCCTGCTCACCGAGCCCCGCCCCTGGGACACCCCCGACGGCCGCCCGCGCCGCGCCGGTGTCTCCTCCTTCGGCATCTCCGGCACCAACGCCCACACCATCCTGGAGGAGGCGCCGCCCGTCGGCACGGACGGAACGCCGGCGGAGCGGGCCGCGCTGCCCGTCGTACCGTGGGTGCTGTCCGGCAAGGGCGCCGACGCCGTCCAGCGGCAGGCGGAGCGGCTGCTCGCCGCCGCCGGCGACCTCGACCCGTACGACGTCGGGTACTCGCTGGCCACCACGCGCACCGTGTTCACCCACCGGGCCGCCGTCACCGGCCGCGACCGGGACGAGCTGCTGGCCGGTCTGCGCGCCGTCGCCGACGGCAGCCGGGCCGCCGTCGTGGCCCCCGAACCCGGCCGGCTCGGCGTGCTGTTCTCCGGGCAGGGCTCCCAGCGGCCCGGCATGGGCCGCACCCTGCGCGCCGCGTTCCCGGTGTTCGCCGCCGCCTTCGACGAGATCTGCGCCGCCTTCGACGCCCACCTGGACCGGCCGCTGCGCGAGGTGATGTCCGACGAGGACACCGACCCCGCCCCGCTGCACCGGACCGTCTACACGCAGGCCGCGCTGTTCACCTTCGAGACCGCCCTGTACCGGCTGCTGGAGCACTGGGGCGTCCGCCCGGACCTGCTCGCCGGGCACTCCATCGGCGAGGTCGTCGCCGCGCACGTCGCCGGCGTGCTGGACCTGCCCGACGCGGTCGCCCTGGTCGCCGCCCGTGGCCGGCTGATGCAGGAACTCCCGGCCGGCGGCGCCATGGTGTCCCTGCTGGCCGCCGAGGCCGAGGTCAGGCCGCTGCTCACCGACGGCGTCGACATCGCGGCCGTCAACGGTCCCCGCGCGGTGGTCGTCTCCGGCGACGAGGAGGCCGTGGCCGCCGTGGCCGCACGCTTCGACAAGACCAAGCGGCTGACGGTGTCGCACGCCTTCCACTCCCACCGCATGGACCCCATGCTCGACGCCTTCCGCGAGGTGCTGGCGGGCCTCACCTTCCACGAGCCCCGCCTGCCGGTCGTCTCCAACGTCACCGGCCGTCTGGCCGACGAACTGACCTCGCCCGACTACTGGGTGCGGCACGTCCGCGAGGCCGTCCGCTTCCACGACGGCGTCACCGCGCTGGCCGCCGAGGGCGCCACCCGCTTCCTGGAGGTCGGCCCCGACGCCGTGCTCTCCACCATGGCGCAGGACGTCGTCCCGCACGTCATCGCCACCCAGCGCCGCGACCGCGCCGAGGACGCCGCCCTCGTCGACGCCGTCTGCCGGCTGCACCTGACCGGCACCGGCCCCGACTGGAGGGCCGTGTTCGCCGGGGGCCGCAAGGTCGGCCTGCCCACCTACCCGTTCCGCCGTGACCGGCACTGGGAGGACGCCCCCGTCCTCCAGGCCGAGCGCGCCGCGGCGGCCCGCGCGGGCAGGGACGCCGCCGACCCGTTCTGGGAGCTGGTCCGGGACCAGGACGTCACCGCCGTCGCCGCCACGCTCGGCGTCACCGACGAGACCTCCGTCGCCGCCGTCGTACCGGCCCTGGCCGCCTGGCACGAGCAGCGGCAGGCCAACGCCGCCGCCGACGGCTGGCGTTACCGCGTCACCTGGGAACCGCTGGCCCCCGCCGCCACCCCCGCGCGCGGCGGCCACTGGCTGGCCGTCGTCCCGGCGGCCGACGACCCGTGGACCACGGCCGTCCTGACCGGGCTCGCCGAACAGGGCCTGCGCGTCGACACCCTCACCGCACCCGGGACGGCCGACCGTGCCGGGCTGGCCGCGCTGCTCGCCGGCCGGGGCGGCGTCGACGGCGTGCTGTCGCTGCCGGCACCGGACACCTCACTCACCGCTACCGCCACCCTCGTGCAGGCCCTCGGCGATGCCGGGATCACCGCCCCGCTGTGGTGCGTCACCCGCGACGCCGTCGCCCACGGCACGGCCGCCACCGTCACCGGCTTCGACCAGGCCCCCGTGTGGGGCCTCGGCCGGGTCGCCGCCCTGGAACACCCCGACCGCTGGGGCGGACTGGTCGACCTGCCCGCCGAGACCGGCCCGCGCACCGTGGCCCGGCTGGCCGCGCTGCTCGCCGACGCCGGCGGCGAGGACCAGGTCGTCATCCGCGAGTCCGGCGCCTACGGCCGCCGGCTGGAGCACGCCCCGGCCCGCGCCGGCGCCCCCTGGAAGCCGTCCGGCACGGTGCTGGTCACCGGGGCCACCGGCGCCGTCGGCGCGGCCGTCGCCCGGTGGCTCGCCGCCGAGGGCGCCGACCACCTGCTGCTGACCTCCCGCCGCGGCACGGACGCACCCGGCGCCGCCGATCTCGTCCGCGAACTCACCGACGCCGGCACCCGGGTGACCCTCGCCGCCTGCGACGTCGCCGACCGTGAGGCACTGGCCGCGCTGCTGGACTCCGTACCGGAACAGCACCCCCTCACCGCCGTCCTGCACCTGGCCGGCGTCCTCGACGACGGCGTCCTGGACGCGCTCACCCCCGACCGGTTCGCCGGCGTCCTCGCCCCCAAGGCCGACGCCGCCCGCCACCTCCACGAACTCACCGCGGACCGGGAGCTGTCGGCGTTCGTGCTCTTCTCCTCGCTGACCGCCACCGTCGGCGGCGCCGGACAGGCCAACTACGCCGCCGCCAACGCCTTCCTCGACGCCCTCGCCGAGCACCGGCGCGCCGCCGGACTGCCCGCCACCTCGATCGCCTGGGGACCGTGGGGCGGCGACGGCATGGCCGCCCACGGCACCGTCCGCTCGGCCGCCCGCGCGATGGGCATGTCCCCCCTCGACCCCGGCCGCGCGCTGACCGCGCTGCGCCGCGCCCTGGACGGCGGCGACACCACCGTCACGGTCGCCGACGTCGACTGGTCCGTGTTCGCGCCCGCGTTCACCGCGACCCGGCCCAGCGCCCTGTTGTCCGCGCTGCCCGAGGCGCGGCGCGGCACGGCCGGGCCCGCCGAGCCGGGCCCGGCCGACGGTTTCGCCGAGAAGCTGGCCGGCCTGACCGGTGGCGAACGCGAACGCGCGCTCCAGGAGCTGGTGTGCGGCCAGGCCGCCGCGGTCCTCGGCTACGGCGGCGCCGACGCGGTCGAGCCCACCACCGCCTTCCGCGACCTCGGCTTCGACTCGCTCACCTCCGTCGACCTGCGCAACCGGATCAGCGGTGCCGCCGGGGTGCCGCTGCCGGCCACGCTCATCTTCGACTACGCCACCCCCGCCGCCCTCGCCAAGCACCTGGGCACCGAACTCGCGGGCGCCGACACCTCCGTGGACACCGTCCTCGCCGACCTCGACCGGGTCGCGGCCCGGCTCGGCGACCTCACCGCCGAGGACATCGAACAGGCACGGATCACCACCCGCCTCCAGTCGCTGCTGGGCGACCTGAACAAGACCCTCGGCCAGGACGCCGCCGCCCTCGCCGGACGGCTGGAGGAGGCCTCCGCCGACGACGTCTTCGCCTTCATCGACAACGAACTCGGCTCGGCGTGACCCCACCCTCCCCCGACACCCCGGCCCCACCGCAGTCCACCTCTTCGCACAGGAGTGGCGACACCCGATGACCAACGACGAAAAGCTGCTCTCCTACCTCAAGCGGGTCTCCGCCGATCTGGCCCAGACCCGGCAGCGGCTGCGCGAGGTGGAGACCCAGGACCGGGAACCCATCGCCATCGTCGGGATGAGCTGCCGCTTCCCCGGCGGCGTGACCACCCCGGAGGAGTTCTGGCGGCTCGTCCACGACGGCACCGACGCCATCGGGGACTTCCCCGACGACCGGGGCTGGGACCTCGACGCGCTGTACGACCCCGACCCGGACGCCACCGGCAAGAGCTATGTCACGCGCGGCGGGTTCCTGTCCGACGCGGCCGGGTTCGAGCCGGACTTCTTCGGCATCAGCCCCCGTGAGGCGGTCGCAATGGACCCCCAGCAGCGGCTGCTGCTGGAGGTGTCGTGGGAGGCCCTGGAACGCGCCCGCATCGCCCCCGACTCCGCGCACGGCGCCCGGATCGGGGTGTTCGCCGGCACCAACGGCCAGGACTACAAGGACCTGCTGGCGAGGATGCCGGAGGACAGCGAGGCCGCGCTCGGCACCGGCGTGCTGGCCGCCGTGATCTCCGGCCGCATCTCCTACACCCTGGGTCTGGAGGGCCCGGCGGTCACCATCGACACCGCCTGCTCCTCCGCGCTCGTCGCCGTGCACCTGGCCGTCCAGGCGCTGCGCGACAAGGAGTGCACCCTCGCCCTCGCGGGCGGCGCCACCGTCATGGCCACGCCGGGCAACTTCATCGCCTTCAGCCGGCAGCGCGGCCTCGCCCCCGACGGCCGCTGCAAGTCCTTCGCGGACACCGCGGACGGCACCGGCTGGAGCGAGGGCGCCGGCATGCTGGTGCTGGAACGGCTCAGCGACGCCCGGCGCAACGGCCACGAGGTGCTGGCCGTCGTCCGCGGCTCCGCCGTCAACCAGGACGGCGCCTCCAACGGCCTGACCGCACCCAACGGGCCCTCCCAGCAGCGCGTCATCCGCGCCGCGCTCGCCGGGGCCCGGCTCACCGCCGCCGACGTGGACCTGCTGGAGGCACACGGCACCGGCACCACGCTAGGCGACCCGATCGAGGCCCAGGCGCTGCTCGCCACCTACGGACAGGACCGGCCCGCAGGCAGCCCGCTGTGGCTCGGGTCGGTGAAGTCCAACATCGGGCACACCCAGGCCGCGGCCGGTGTCGCCGGCATCATCAAGGCCGTCATGGCGATGCGGCACCGCGTCCTGCCGAAGACGCTGCACGCCGACGAGCCGTCCACCAGGGTCGACTGGATCCAGGGCCAGGTGCGGCTGCTGACGGAGAACCTGCCCTGGCCCGACCCCGGCCGCCCGCGCCGCGCCGCCGTCTCCTCCTTCGGCGCCAGCGGCACCAACGCGCACACCATCCTGGAAGAAGCCCCCGCCGGGGAACCGGCCCGGACCGAGCCGCGTACGGCACCGCCGCTGGTGCCGTGGGTGGTCTCCGGCCGCACCGAGCGCGCCCTGCGCGAACAGGCCGCCCGCCTGGTGGCCGCCGCCGGTGAGCCGGACCCGGTGGACGTGGCGCACTCCCTGGCCGCCACCCGCACCGCCCACCCGTACCGGGCCGTGGTCCTCGGCGCGGACCGGGACGCGCTCCTGACGGGCATGACCCGGGTCGCCGACGGCGGTCCGGGCGCCGCCTCGGGCCGGGTCCGCAAGGGACAGACCGCCTTCCTGTTCACCGGGCAGGGCGCCCAGCGCGCCGGCATGGGCCGGGAGCTGCACGCGCACTTCCCCGTCTTCGCCCGCGCCTTCGACGAGATCTGCGCGCTCTTCGGCGACGACGAACTGCGCGATCTCGTCCTCGGTGACGACCCCGCACCGCTCAACCGCACCGCCCGCACCCAGATGGCGCTGTTCGCCTTCGAGGTCGCGCTGTACCGGCTGGTGGAGTCCTGGGGGCTCACGTCCGACTACCTGGCCGGGCACTCCATCGGCGAGATCGCCGCCGCCCACGTGGCCGGCGTCCTGGACCTGAAGGACGCGACCACACTGGTGGCCGCGCGCGGCCGGCTCATGCAGGCGCTGCCCGAGGGCGGCGCGATGATCGCCCTGCGCGCCTCCGAGGAGGAGGTCCGCCCGCTGCTCACCGAGCGGGTCGGCATCGCCGCCGTCAACGGCCCCGAGTCCGTGGTGGTCTCCGGGGACGCCGCCGAGGCCGAGGCGGTGGCCGCCCGCTTCGCCAAGAGCCGCCGTCTGACGGTCTCGCACGCCTTCCACTCGCCGCTCATGGAACCGATGCTGGACGGGTTCCGGGCGGTCGCCGAGTCCCTGACCTATCACCGGGCCACCGTCCCGGTCGTCTCCAACGTCACCGGCGCCCTCGCCACCCAGGACATCGCCGGCCCCGGCTACTGGGTGCGGCACGTGCGCGAGGCGGTCCGCTTCCACGACGGGATACGCGCCCTCGCCGCCGAGGGCGTCACCCGCTTCCTCGAACTCGGCCCGGACGCCGTGCTGACGGCCATGGCCCGCGAGTGCCTGGCCGTCGACGGCACCGGCACCGACGCCGTGCTCGCCGCCGCCACCCGCCGCGAGCGCGACGAGACCGAGACCCTGCTCACCGCCGTGGCCCAGCTCTACACCGGCGGGGCCACCGTGGACTGGACCGCGCTGTTCACCGGCGCCCGCACCGTCGACCTGCCCACCACCGCCTTCCAGCGCGAGCGGTTCTGGCCCGGGACCGCCGCATCCGTCGGCGACGTCGGCTCCGCCGGCCTGGACCCCGCCGACCACCCGCTGCTCGGCGCGGCCACCGTGCTCGCCGACTCCGACGGCGCCGTGCTCACCGGCCGGCTGTCGGTGCGCACCCACGCCTGGCTCGCCGACCACGTCGTCGGCGGCTCGGTCGTCGTCCCCGGCACCGCCATGGTCGAACTCGCCGTCCGCGCCGGCGACCAGGTCGGCTGCGGACACCTGGAGGAACTCGCCCTCGAAGTACCGCTGGTGCTGCCCCCCGACGACGGCGTGCGCGTCCAGGTCGCCGTCGGGGCACCCGACCCCTCCGGCGCCCGCACGGTGCAGGTGTACGCCCGCGCCGAGAGCCTGCCCGCCGACGAGCCGTGGACCCTGCACGCCTCCGGCCTCCTCACCGCGGACACCGGTGCGCCGGGCAGCCGCCTGGACGTCTGGCCCCCCGAGGACGCCGAACCCCTCGACACGGACGGCCTGTACGAGCGGCACGCCGCCGCCGGACTGGCGTACGGGCCCGCCTTCCAGGCCCTGACCGCCGCCTGGCGGCGCGGCGAGGAACTCTACGCCGAGGTACGGCTGCCCGAGCGGCCCGCCGCCGACGCGCCCCGCTTCGGCCTGCACCCGGCCGCCTTCGACGCCGCCCTGCACGCCCTGGCCCTGCTCGGCGACGGCTCCGCCGACGACACCGCCCGGCTGCCGTTCACGTTCGCCGGCGTCACCCTGCACGCCGTCGGCGCCTCCGTGCTGCGGGCCCGGCTGGTGCCCACCGGGAACCACGCCTTCGCCGTCGACCTGGCCGACGCCACCGGCGCCCCCGTCGCCACGGTCACCTCGCTCGCCTCCCGCCCGCTCACGAACCTGCGCGGCGCCCGTGACACGACCGCCGACGCCCTGTTCACCCTCGACTGGCAGCCGCTGCCCCTGGACGCCGACGCCCCCGACACCGCGCACCGGGTGCTGCACAGCACGCCCGGCACCGACGCCGGCGCCGTACGCGAGGCGCTGCGCACCGCGCTCGCCGCCCTCCAGGACGACGACCCCCGCCCGCTGGCCGTCGTCACCCACGGCGCGGTCGGCGTCGCGGGGGAGGACGTCCCCGACCTGGCCGGCGCGGCCGTCTGGGGCCTGGTGCGGTCCGCGCAGTCGGAGAACCCGGACCGGTTCGTCCTGCTCGACCTCGAACCCGGCGCGGACGCCGACGCCGCCCTGCCCGCCGTCCTCGCCTCCGGCGAACCGCAGATCGCCGTGCGGGCCGGCACCGCCCACGCCGCCCGGCTGGTGCGCGCCGAAGCACCCGACGCATCAGCCCGGTGGGAGATCGACCCCGAGGGCACCGTCCTGCTGACCGGCGCCACCGGCGGCCTCGGCCCGGTGATCGCCCGGCACCTGGTCACCGCCCACGGCGTCCGGCACCTCGCCCTGCTCAGCCGGTCGGGCCGCGCCGACGACCTGATCACCGAACTCGCCGCCCTCGGCGCCACCGCGACCGCCCACGCCTGCGACACCGCCGACCGCGACGGCCTCGCCGCCGTCCTCGCCGGCATTCCGGCCGAGCACCCGCTCACCGCGGTCGTCCACGCCGCCGGCGTCCTGGACGACGGAGTCGTCCCCTCGCTCACCCCCGAGCGGATCGACACCGTCCTCGCGCCGAAGGCGCTCGGCGCCCTCCACCTCCACGAACTCACCCGCGATCTCTCGGCGTTCGTGCTGTTCTCGTCCGTCGCCGGCACCGTCGGCGCCCCCGGCCAGGGCAACTACGCCGCCGCCAACGCCCTGCTGGACGCCCTCGCCGCGCACCGCCACGCCCAGGGCCTGCCCGCGCTGTCCCTGGCATGGGGCCCGTGGGCCCCGTCGGGCGGCATGACCAGCTCCCTGGACGAGACCGACCGCGCCCGGATGACACGCGGCGGCATGACCGCCCTGTCGGCCGAGGAGGGCACCGCCCTGTTCGACCGGTCACTGCGCGCCGGCCGTGCCGCCCTCGCGCCGGTGCGGCTCGGCCTGCCCGCGCTGCGCGCCCAGGGCAGCGGCCTCGCCCCCCTCTTCCGCGCGCTGGCGGGCCGTCCGGTGCGCCGGGAAGCCGTGGCCCAGGGCACCGACGCCGGCCTCGCCGACCGCATGGCGGCCCTCGGGGACGAGGAGCGCGCCGCGGCCCTGCTGCACACGGTCCGCACCCATGTCGCCGCCGTGCTCGGGCACGCGAACCCGCAGAGCGTGGAGACCGACCGGGCCTTCAAGGACCTCGGCTTCGACTCGCTCGCCGCGATCGAGCTGCGCAACTCCCTCTCCGCCGAACTGGGCCGGCGGCTCGCCGCCACCCTGGTCTTCGACCACCCCTCACCGGAGGCGCTCGCCGCCCACCTCGCCACCCTGGTCGACGGCGGCGCGCGGACCGGGGCCCGCCGTGGACGCCGTACCACCAAGGCCCGCGCGGACGAGCCGCTGGCGATCGTGGGCATGGCGTGCCGCTACCCGGGCGACGTCCGCACCCCGGAGGACCTGTGGCGGCTGGTCGCCGACGGCACCGACGCCATCAGCGCGTTCCCCGCCAACCGGGGCTGGGACGTGGACCGCGTCGTCGACCCCGCCCGGCGGCGCCCCGACACCTCCTACGTCGGCGAGGGCGGATTCCTGCACGACGCGGGCGCGTTCGACGCCGCGTTCTTCGGTATCAGCCCCAAGGAAGCCCTCGTGATGGACCCACAGCAGCGGCTGCTGCTGGAGGCGTCCTGGGAGGCGCTGGAGAACGCGGGCATCGACCCGCACAGCCTCAAGGGCAGCCGCACCGGCGTGTTCGCCGGCGTCCAGTACCACGACTACGTCGGCAGCTTCGGCTCCGGCAGCATCATCTCCGGCCGCGTCGCCTACACCCTCGGCCTGGAGGGCCCGTCGCTGTCCGTCGACACGGCCTGCTCCTCCTCGCTGGTGGCGCTGCACCTGGCCGCCCAGTCGCTCCGGCAGGGCGAGTCCGGGCTCGCCCTGGTCGGCGGAGTCGCCGTCATGGCCACCCCGGAGACCTTCGTCGAGTTCAGCCGGCAGGGCGCGCTCGCCCCCGACGCCCGCACCCGCGCCTTCGCCGACGCGGCGGCCGGGACCGTGTGGGGCGAGGGCGTCGGCGTCCTGGTCGTGGAGCGCCTCTCCGACGCCCGCCGCAACGGCCACGAGGTGCTGGCCGTCGTCCGCGGCACCGCCGTCAACCAGGACGGCGCCTCCAACGGCCTCACCGCCCCCAACGGCCCCTCCCAGGAACGCGTCATCCTCGAAGCCCTGGAGAACGCCCGCCTCACCACCGCCGACGTCGACGTCGTCGAGGCGCACGGTACGGGGACGACGCTGGGCGACCCGATCGAGGCGCAGGCGCTGCTGGCCACCTACGGCCAGGACCGCGCCGAACCGCTCTGGCTCGGCTCGGTCAAGTCCAACCTCGGGCACACCCAGGCCGCCGCCGGTGTCGCCGGTGTCATCAAGATGGTCATGGCGATGCGCAACGGCGTCCTTCCCAAGACCCTGCACGTGGACCAGCCGTCCACGAAGGTCGACTGGGACGCCGGACAGGTGCGGCTGCTGACCGAACAGCGGGACTGGCCGCGGCACGGCCGGCCGCGCCGGGCCGGCGTGTCGTCCTTCGGGATCAGCGGCACCAACGCCCACGTCATCCTCGAACAGGCCCCGCCCGCCCCCGCCGCACCGGACCGCACCGGACCGCAGGGCCTCGCCGTGCCGTGGCTGCTCACCGCCAAGACGCCCGCCGCGCTCGCCGGTCAGGCCGCCGCGCTCCTCGGCCACCTCGACACCCACCCCGGGCTCGACCCGTCCGACATCGGCTGGACCCTCGCCACCACCCGCGCCCGCTTCCCGCACCGGGCCTCGATCACCGGAGCCGACACGGCCGAACTGCGCGGCGCCCTCGCCGCGCTGGCCGACGGCGGCACCGCCCGCACCCTCGCCGAGGGCACCGCGCCCGGCCGCGCCCGGCCCGTGTTCGTCTTCCCCGGCCAGGGCTCCCAGTGGCCCGGCATGGCCACCGAACTCCTCGAACAGTCCCCGGTGTTCGCCGCCCGCATGACCGAGTGCGCCGCCGCGCTCGCGCCGTACACCGACTGGGACTTCGCCACCGAACTGCGCGGCGACCTGGACCGCGTGGACGTCGTCCAGCCGCTGCTGTGGGCCGTGATGGTGTCCCTCGCGCACACCTGGAGCACGTACGGCGTCACCCCGGCCGCCGTCATCGGCCACTCCCAGGGCGAGATCGCCGCCGCCTGCGCGGTCGGCGCGCTGTCCCTGGAGGACGGCGCCCGCGTCGTCGCCCTGCGGTCCCGGGCCATCGCCGAACTGCTGTCCGGCTCGGGCGGCATGATGTCCGTCGGCGAGGGCGCCGACGCCGTCCGCGCCCGGCTCGCCGCCTGGGACGGGCGGCTGTCCGTCGCCGCCGTCAACGGCACCGCCTCCACCGTGGTGTCCGGCGACGCCGACGCCCTGGACGAACTCCTCGCGCGGCTCAGGCAGGAGAAGGTCCGCGCCAAGCTCCTCCCCGTGGACTACGCCTCCCACAGCGCCCACGTCGAGACCCTGCGCGACCGCCTCGCCGAGGACCTCGACGGCATCGAACCGCGCGCCACCCAGGTGCCGTTCTACTCCACGGTCACCGGCGGCCCGCTCGACACCACCGAACTCGGAGCCGGGTACTGGTACACCAACCTGCGCGGCACCGTGCTGTTCGAACAGGCCGTGCGCGCCGCCGTCGCCGACGGGCACCACCTGTTCATCGAGTCCAGCCCGCACCCGGTGCTCACCGTCGGCATCCAGGAGACCGACGACGCCGTGGCCGCCGTGGGCTCCCTGCGCCGCGACGAAGGCGGCCGGGACCGGCTGCTGACCGCCCTGGGCGAGGCGTTCACCCACGGCGCCGGAGTCGACTGGACCGCCGTCGCCGAGGGCCGCCGGCCGCGCCGCGTCCCGCTGCCCGGCTACGCCTTCCAGCGCGAGTGGTACTGGCTCGACTCCACCGCGAGCGGCGCCGACGTCACCTCCGCCGGCCTCGACCCGACCGACCACGCCCTGCTCGGCGCCGCGATGGTACGGGCCGACAGCGAAGGCGTCGTCCTCACCGGGCGGCTCTCCCCGGGCACCCAGCCCTGGCTGGAGGACCACCGGGTCGGCGGCCGGCTGCTCTTCCCCGGCACCGGGCACCTGGAACTCGCGCTGCGCGCCGGCGACCGGGCCGGCTGCGGCGACATCGCCGAACTCACCCTGCACGCACCGCTGGTCCTGCCCGACCACGGCGCCGTCCAGCTCCAGGTCACCGTCGGCCCGCCCGAGGGGGACACCCGGCCGGTCACCATCTGGTCCCGGCCGGAGGACCCCGACGAGGACCTGCCCTGGAGCCGGCACGCCGACGGCCTGCTCGCCCCCACCGGCACCCTGCCCGCCGACCCCGTCCCGCTCACCGCCTGGCCCCCGCGGGACGCCGAACCGGTACCGCTCGACGGCCTGTACGACGAACTCGCCGCCCTCGGCCTCGGCTACGGCCCCCTCTTCCAGGGCCTGCGCGCCGCCTGGCGCACCCCGGACGGCCTGTACGCCGAGGTCGCGACCGACGCGGCCCCCGACGGCTTCGCCCTGCACCCGGCGCTGTCGGACGCCGCCCTGCACACCGTCGGCCTCACCGACGCCGCCGGCGACGAGGCCCTGCTGCCGTTCGCCTGGTCCGGGGTACGGCTGTACGCCACCGGCGCGACCGCGCTGCGCGTCCACGTCCGGCCCACCGGCGAGGGCACCGTCTCGCTCACCCTCGCCGACCCCGCCGGCGCGCCGGTCGCCACCGTCGACGCGCTCACCCTGCGGCCCCTGCGGACCGAGGCCCTGGCCGCCGCGGCCCGTTCGGCCCGCGCGGGCGCGCTGTACCGGGTCACCTGGGTGCCGGCCCCGTCGGCCCCGCCCGCCGGCACGGCACCGGACGTGGTGCGCGCCCCGGCCGGAACGAGCGCCGCCGAGGCGCGGACGGCCGTCGACACGGTCCTCGACCGGCTGCGCACCGCGCTCGCCGCCGCCGACACCACCCTTGTCGTGGTCACCGGCACCGACCCCGCGGGAGCCGCGGCCGGCGGCCTGGTCCGCTCCGCCCAGTCGGAGAACCCCGGCCGGATCGTGCTGGTCGAGGCCGAGGCAGGGGACGAGCCGGACGCCGAACGCCTCGCCGAGGCCGTCGCCACCGGCGAGCCCCACCTGGCCTACCGTGCCGGCACCTGGCAGGTACCGCGGCTGACCCGGATCCCCGCCGACGCCACCGCCGACGCCGAGGGCGCACGGGCCGTGGGGGGCCGTGCCGGGACCGTGGAGGGCGGTGCCGGGGCCATGGACGGTAGTGCCGAGGCCGTGGAAGACGGTGCCCGGGGCACGGCCGGCCGTGCCCGGACCACGGGCGATCCCGCCCCGGCCCTCGACGGCCCCGAGCCGGTGCCGGGCGCCGGTCAGCGTGCCGATGCGGTGTCCGGTGCCGGCCAGGCCCCCGACCTGGCCTCCGACGGCGGTCGACATGCCGACGTGGTCTCCGGCGCGGGCGAGAGTCCCGACCCGGTCTTTGACCCCGGCCGGAGTCCCGACCCGGTCCCCGCCACCGGTCGGACGCCCGGCCTCGGCAGCGGCACCGTTCTGCTCACCGGGGCCACCGGTGCCCTCGGGCGGATCCTCGCCCGGCACCTGGTCGCCGAACGGGGCGTGCGGAACCTGCTGCTGGTGAGCCGGAGCGGCGCCCCCGACGACCTCGTCGCCGAACTCGCCGCCCTGGGCGCCGAGGTGACGAGCGCCGCGTGCGACGTCGCCGACCGGGCCGCGCTCGCCGCCGTGCTGGACGCCGTACCGGCCGACCGGCCGCTGACCGCCGTGATCCACGCGGCCGGCGTCCTCGCCGACGGCGTGCTCACCTCCCTGACGCCGGAGCGGATCGACACGGTCTTCCGGCCCAAGGCCGACGCCGCCTGGAACCTGCACGAACTCACCGCCGGCCTTGACCTCGCGGCGTTCGTGCTGTTCTCCTCGTCCGCCGCCACGCTGGGCTCGCCGGGCCAGGCCAACTACGCCGCCGCCAACGCCTACCTCGACGCCCTCGCGACACACCGCCGTAGCCTCGGACTGCCCGCCCACTCCCTGGCCTGGGGCCTGTGGGCGCAGGCGGGCGGCATGACCGGCACCCTCGACGAGACGGACCTCACGCGCATCGCCCGGGGCGGTGTCGCCCCGCTGGAGACCGAGGAGGGCGTCGCCCTCTTCGACGCCGCCCTGCGCGGCGCCGACCCCGCCGTGCTGCCGGTGAAGCTGGACATGGCCTCCCTGCGCGCACAAGGGGAGGGCCTGGCCCCGCTGTTCCGCGCCCTGGTGCCCGTACGGCGGGCCGGCGCGGCCACCGGGCCGGGCGCCGGCGGTGGCGCCGACGGCCTGCGGGACCGGCTCGCCGGGTTGCTGGAGGCGGAGCGCGAACCGTTCCTCACCGAGCTCGTGCAGAGCCATGTCGCGACCATCCTCGGCTACCGCTCCGCCCAGGACGTCGGCCGCACCCTCGCCTTCCGGGAACTCGGCTTCGACTCGCTGGCCGCCGTCGAACTGCGCAACCGCCTCTCCGCGGCCACCGGCCTCCGGCTGCCCGCCACCCTTGTGTTCGACCACCCCACCCCCGCCGGACTCGCCCGCCACCTGCTCGGCGAACTCACCGGCACCCTCGCCGCCACCGTCCCCACCGCCACCCGGGACATCGCCGCCGACGAGCCGATCGCCGTCATCGGCATGGCCTGCCGCTTCCCCGGCGGCATCGCCTCCCCGGAGGACCTGTGGCGGCTGGTGGCCGAAGGCCGGGACGCCGTCGGCGAGTTCCCCACCGACCGCGGCTGGGACGTCGACAACCTGTACGACCCGACCCTGGACCGGCCCGGCACCAGCTACACCCGGCACGGCGCCTTCCTCTACGACGCCGCCGACTTCGACCCGGCGTTCTTCGCCATGGACGACGAGGAGGCCCTGGTCACCGACCCGCAGCAGCGGCTGCTGCTGGAGACCTCCTGGGAGGCGCTGGAGCGGGCCTCCATCGACCCCGCCGCCCTGCGCGGCTCCGACACCGGTGTGTTCGCGGGCGTCATGTACCACGACTACTTCGGCAGCTTCGGCTCCGGCAGCGTGGTCTCCGGCCGCGTCGCCTACACCCTCGGCCTGGAGGGCCCGACCCTGTCCGTCGACACGGCCTGCTCCTCCTCGCTGGTGGCGCTGCACCTGGCCGCGCAGGCGCTGCGGCAGGACGACTGCTCCCTGGCGCTGGCCGGGGGCGTGACCGTCATGGCCACCCCGGGCACCTTCGTGGAGTTCAGCCGGCACCGGGGCCTGTCCCGGGACGGCCGCTGCAAGCCCTTCGCGGACGCCGCCGACGGCACCGGCTTCGGCGAGGGCGCCGGCGTCCTGCTGCTGGAACGGCTCTCCGACGCCCGCCGCAACGGCCGGACGATCCTCGCCGTGCTGCGCGGCACCGCCGTCAACCAGGACGGCGCCTCCAACGGCATCAGCGCCCCCAACGGCCCCGCCCAGCAGCGCGTCATCCGCCGCGCCCTGCGGGCAGCCGGCGTCCCGGCGGCCGAGGTCGACGTGGTCGAGGCGCACGGCACCGGCACCACCCTCGGCGACCCCATCGAGGCCCAGGCGCTGATCGCCACCTACGGCGCCGAGCACACCGAGGACCGCCCGCTGTGGCTCGGCTCGGTCAAGTCCAACCTCGGGCACACCCAGGCCGCCGCCGGTGTCGCCGGTGTCATCAAGATGGTCGAGGCCCTGCGCGCCGAGACCCTGCCGGCCAGCCTCGGCGTCGACCGGCCCTCCCGGCACGTGGAGTGGGAGGGGAGCAACGTCCGTCTGCTGACCGAGAACCGCCCCTGGCCCGACCCGGGCCGCCCGCGCCGGGCCGGCGTCTCCTCCTTCGGCATCTCCGGCACCAACGCCCACGTGATCATCGAAGCCGCGCCGCCCGCCGGAGAACCGGCCCAGGAGCCCCCGACGCCGCCGACCGGCATCGTGCCGTGGCTGCTGTCCGGCCACACACCGGAGGCCCTGCGCGCCCAGGCCGCCCGGCTGCTGGAGCACCTGGCCGCCGCCCCGGACACCGACCCGCACCGCCTCGCCGGCGCGCTCGCCCACGCCCGCACCCGGCTCGGCCACCGGGCCGCCGTCCTCGGCCGCACCCGCGAGGAACTGACCGCGGGCGTCCGGGCCCTGGCGGAGGGCCGTACCCCGCGGACCGGAGTCCACGGCACCGCCACCGACGGACGGCTCGCCTTCCTCTTCTCCGGTCAGGGCTCGCAGCTGCCGGGCATGGGCACCCGCCTCGCGGCGGCGTTCCCCGCCTTCGCCGCCGCCTTCGAGGAGGTCCGGGACCGGCTCGACCCGCTGCTGGACCGGCCGCTCGCCGACGTCCTGGACTCCGCCGACCTGCTGGGGCGCACCGCGTACACCCAGCCCGCCCTGTTCGCCGTGGAAGTCGCCCTGTACCGGCTGCTGGAGTCGTTCGGCGTCCGGCCCGACCTCGTCGCCGGGCACTCCGTCGGCGAGTTCGCCGCCGCCCACGTCGCCGGCGTGCTCGACCTGGGGGACGCCTGCACCCTCGTCGCCGCACGGGGACGCCTCATGCAGGCCCTGCCCGAGGGCGGCGCGATGATCGCCGTACGCGCCACCGAGGACGAGATCACGCCGCTGCTGGGCGACGGCGTGGGGATCGCGGCCGTCAACGGGCCCACGTCCGTCGTCGTCTCCGGCCCCGCCGGCCCCGCCCGCGCCCTGGCCGCCCGCTTCGAACGCACCCGGGAACTGGCCGTCAGCCACGCCTTCCACTCGGAGCTGATGGAGCCGATGCTGGCCGGGTTCCGCGAGGTCGCCGCCTCCCTGTCGTACGGGACGCCGCGCATCCCGCTGGTGTCCACCCTCACCGGCGCCCCGGCCGCCCCCGAGGAGCTGTCCACGCCCGAGTACTGGGTACGGCACGCCCGTGAGGCCGTCCGCTTCGCCGACGCCGTCACCGCCCTGCACGCGGCCGGCGCACGGCACTTCGCGGAGGTCGGTCCGGGCAGCGCCCTGACCGCCGCGGCCGGCGAGTGCCTGCCCGACGGGACGGCCGTCGTACCGCTGCTGCGCAAGGACCGCGAGGAGACCGAAGCCCTGCTCACCGGGCTCGCCGCCCTGCACGTGCACGGCCGTGCCGTCGACTGGGCGCCGCTGCTGCCCCACCGGGACGGGTCGAAGCTGCCCACCTACGCCTTCCAGCGCGGCCGCTACTGGATGACCGGCGACGCCGGCCTGCCCCGCCCGGCGGCCGACCACCCGCTGCTCGGCACCGCCGTCGAACTCGCCGGCGCCGACGGCACCCTCCACACCGGCCGGCTCTCCCTCGCCGACCATCCGTGGCTCGCCGACCACAGCGTCGGCGGAGTGCCGCTGCTGCCGGGCACCGCCTTCGTCGAGATGGCCCTCGCCGCCGGTGCCCGCGTCGGCTGCGGCACGGTGGAGGACCTGACCGTCACCGAACCGCTGCCGCTGCCGCTGCCCGAGGACGGCGCCGTCCGCCTCCAGTGCACGGTCGGCGAACCCGACGCGACCGGCGCCCGCGCCTTCCGCGTGTACGCCGCCGCGGCCGACGGCGACCCGTGGACCACCCACGCCACCGGCACGCTCCGCCCCGCCGAGGGCAGGCCCGGCCACGACCTCACCCCCTGGCCGCCGCCCGGCGCCGAACCGGTCGACCTGGACGGCGTCTACGACCGGCTGGCCGGACTGGGCGCCGAGTACGGGCCCCGCTTCCAGGGCCTGCGCGCGGCCTGGCGGCACGGCGAGGAGGCGTACGCCGAGGTCGCCGTCCCCACCGACGGCGCCGCGTTCGGCCTGCACCCGGCGCTGTTCGACGCCGCCCTGCACACCATCGGGCTGCGCGCCGGAGCGGAGGAGCGCATGACACTGCCCTTCGCCTGGAACGGCGTGGAGCTGTACGCGCCGGGCGCGACCGCCCTGCGGGTGCGGATCGCCCCTGCGGGCACCGGCGCGGTGCGCATCGAGGCCGCCGACGAGACCGGCCGGCCGGTGGTGCGCGTGGCGTCCCTGTCGCTGCGGGAGGTCGATCCGGAGCGGATCGCCGCAGCCGCGAGCGGGGGACACGACGACCTGTTCGCTCTGGACTGGGTGCCCGTCTCCGTTCCCGCGGCCCCGCAGGCCGGGCGGTGGACCGTCCTCGGCCCCGGCCACCGGGAACTGGCCGGCGCCCTGGCCGGCGAGGTCGCCGAGGTGGCCGTCGCCGACGACCTGGCCCAGGCCGCCGGGCAGGCCCCCGACACCCTGGTCGTCGTCCACACCGGCGGCGACGGACCGGAGGCGGCCCGGGCCGGCGTCCGGGAGCTGCTCACCCTGGTGCAGGACTGGCTGGCCGACGCGCGGTTTGCCGACACCACCCTGGTGCTGGCGACGCGCGGCGCGACCGGCCCCGGGGACGTCACCGACCCCGGCGCCGCCACCGCGTGGGGCCTGATCCGCTCCGCCCAGACCGAACACCCCGACCGGATGGTCCTCGCCGACCTGGACGACACGGACGCCTCCCGCCGGCTGCTGCCCTCCGCCGTCGCCTCCGGCGAACCCCAACTGGCCCTGCGGGACGGCGGGCTGAGCGTGCCCCGGCTGGTGCGCGCGCCGCGCCTGGCGGAGCCCGCCCCGGCCGACTTCTCCGGCGGTGTCCTCGTCACCGGCGGCACCGGCGCCCTGGGCGGGCTGGTCGCCCGGCACCTGGTCACCGCGCACGGCGCCGAGCGGCTGGTGCTGCTCAGCCGCGGCGGACCCGACGCGCCCGGCGCGCCCGGCCTGCGGGACGAACTCACCGCGCTCGGCGCCCAGGTGACCGTCGTCGCCTGCGACGCCGCCGACCGCGCCGCCCTCGCCCGCGTGCTGGACGAACACCCGGTCTCCGCCGTCGTGCACACCGCGGGCGTCCTCGCCGACGCCGTCCTCACCTCGCTCACCCCCGAGCGGCTGGACGCGGTCCTGCGGCCCAAGCTGGACGCCGCCTGGCACCTGCACGAACTGACCCGGGAGCGGCCCCTGACGGCGTTCGTGCTGTTCTCCTCCGCGGCGGGCCTGCTCGGCAGCCCCGGCCAGGCCGGTTACGCCGCCGGCAACACCTTCCTCGACGCCCTCGCCGCCCACCGCGGGTCGCTCGGCCTGCCCGCGCTCTCGCTGGCCTGGGGCGCCTGGGCGGGCAGCGGCGGCATGGCCGACCGGCTCGGCGACACCGACGCCCGCCGCATGGCCTCCGGCGGGGTGCTCGCCCTCGACGCGGAGACCGGGCTCGCCCTGTTCGACACGGGCGTGGGCCGCGCCGAACCGCTCCTGCTGCCGGCCCGCCTGGACCTCGCCCCGCGCGAGGCCGCCCGGGTCGCCCCGCTGCTGCGCTCCCTGGTGCGGGCGCCGCGCCGTACCGGGCCCGGAGCGTCGGCCGCCGCGTCGGCGCTGCGCCGCGAACTGGCCGCCCTCACGCCCGAGGAACGGACCGAACGGCTGCTGCGGCTGGTGCGCGACGAGGCCCGGACCGTGCTCGGCGTGGAGGAGTTCGAGGCCGGCCTGCCCTTCAAGGACCTCGGCTTCGACTCGCTGACCGCCGTCGAGTTCCGCAACCGGCTCAACGAGGCCACCGGCCTGAGGCTGACCGCCACGCTCGTCTTCGACCACCCCACGCCGGCCGCGCTCACCGACCACCTGGCCGGCGAGCTGGCCCCGCGTACCGGCGACGGCCCGCGCGCCGAGGAGGACACCGTGCGGGCCGCGCTCGCCACCATCCCGGTGGGACGGCTGCGCGAGGCCGGCCTGCTGGACAGCCTGCTCGAACTCGCCGGGCTGCGGCCCGCACCGGAGCCGGCGCAGGACGGCGGAACCGGCCGCGCGCCGATCGACGCCATGGACGCCGAGAGCCTGATCAACATGGCGCTCGACGACCTCGTCGGCGACGACGACGCGCTGTGACGCCGAGCAGGGAAGCCGCGCGGAGACCACGCGCTGTGAAGCCGTGCCGAGACGGCGTGCTGTGACGACGCCCGCGACAAGGAAGAGGACCATGGCCGAGTCCGAGAAGCCGGACACCAGGATGGTCGAGGCGCTGCGCGCCTCGCTGAAGGAGATCGAGCGGCTGCGGGAACGCAACCGCGCGCTGACCGCGGCGGCCCGGGAACCGATCGCGATCGTCGGCATGGCCTGCCGCTACCCGGGGGGAGTGCGGTCCCCGGAGGACCTGTGGCGGCTGGTCGCGGACGGCGCGGAGGGCATCACCCCGTTCCCCGGCGACCGTGGCTGGGACCCGGACCTGTACGACCCGACGCCGGGCGTGCCGGGCCGCTCCCGCACCCGGGAGGGCGGGTTCCTGCACGACGCGGGGGACTTCGACGCCGCGTTCTTCGGCATCAGCCCCCACGAGGCCCTCGTCATGGACCCGCAGCAGCGGTTGCTGCTCGAAGGCTCCTGGGAGGCCCTGGAGAACGCCGGCATCGACCCCGTCGCGCTGCGCGGCAGCCGCACCGGCGTGTTCGCGGGCGTCATGTACCACGACTACTTCGGCAGCTTCGGTTCGGGCAGCATCGTCTCCGGCCGCGTCGCCTACACCCTCGGTCTGGAGGGGCCGACGCTCAGTGTGGACACCGCCTGCTCCTCGTCGCTCGTCACACTGCACCTGGCCGCGCAGGCGCTGCGGCAGGGCGAGTGCACCCTGGCACTGGCCGGGGGAGTGACGGTGATGGCCTCGCCGGGCACGTACGTGGAGTTCAGCCGGCAGGGCGCCCTCTCCCCGGACGGGCGCTGCCGCTCCTTCGCCGACGACGCGGCCGGCACCGGCTTCTCCGAGGGTCTTGGCGTCCTGGTGCTGGAGCGGTTGTCGGACGCGCGGCGCAACGGGCATCCGGTGCTGGCCGTCGTGCGGGGTTCG